>JADFWI010000150.1 GCA_015222985.1 Pseudomonadota bacterium
ACCTTCTCTAACAGCAGACTCCCCGTTTCTGTAAACACGTAAATAGTGGCGGTCTCGAATCGTTCAACGTACTGTATCTGAGGGACTGTGCCGCGAACGTACTTGAACCGTGAAATGGAAAAATACTGCCCCCTTTTAAAGATAGTCGGTCTACCATCCTTCAAAGGTGTCCACGGCGAACCCCTCGCAGGTTCTTGAGACCCCTCTTCGGGTTTCAAAACCACGAATGTGTATCCCCTAATCTTCCTGCCTGGGGCGCCAACGTTTTTCAGACTGAACCGGAATTTCACCGAACGTGCTTCAACTTCTCGCCAAATTTCGAGGTTCTCAACCAAAAGGTCCTCCGGGGAAACCTGTTCCACATCGTCGCCAGACTCCGCTTCATCCTCGTCCGTCGGCTGAGCAGGTGTGGGCTCCTCAACAGGTTCTACTTCCTCGGATGGGAAATCCTTTGCATCTGCACTGGCAAAGACAGCGGGGGGTTCCGCTTTAGCTATGGCTATCGGCGGCTTTTTGTCAGCCACTGCTTTATCTTCTGTCTTGGCTCGTTCTGTCTTCTTCTCCAGCCGGACCTTCTTTTCCGGCTTAACGACTGTATGCGGCTTTGCCTTTTTCTCTGGTTTTGCCTTGGTCTCAAGAAACGCTAAGCGAATCTGAGCCTCCTCCTTGGCCTTGCTTGCTGCAACAAGCTCTGACTGAGCTTCATCGAGACCTTTTACCAAGGATTCGTGCTCAGAGAACATTTTGTAATAGGAATATATGGAAAAAACCGCAAAGGCGCAAATCGCAGCGAAGCCTACTGTGAGACAGACTATCAATGGTTTTGACAGTCGAAACGAAACAATGTTGCCAAGTTCTCCCACCAAAAGGAGAGTCCAGGACTTAGCCCCTTTTGGTTCGCGGCGAGGGCTCGCTACTCTCGAATCTTGTGCCATGCTTCCCGATAGATCTTCCATAATCCCCCAACACGTTTAAGGCGAAGGCGTTTCATGCCCACAGACTGGTTTTCACTTGAATGGTATCGCTGCAGAAATGTTGCAGTACTCTGGTTTGACTTCTGGCAGATATCCAAGTCTTCTACTAGAACGCGGATTGAATCATAGCGTTTATTAAGTCTCTCCTTATAGCGAATCCAGGCCGCCAGATCCATCCTTCGAGCGTAAAAATCGTCTGCATAGCACGCCCTATATCTTGCAATATCTTTTGAACTCCACGCTTCCGCCCATTCGGCGATGAGTTCGGCAACGGTCTTGTAGTCTTTCTGCAGGCGGTCCAGGCGAGCCAGCGAGGCTGCCATCAGATGGTTCGCTTCAGGTTTAGCGGCACCCGGCTGGTACACCTCCTCAACGATCTTCCAGGTGTTCTCATCCTGTTCAAGAAAGAGCTTCTTTGTGCCAACCGTCATGGCGTGACGATCAAGGTGCATCACCTGATCAAACAGCACCACGACACATGGGTTTCCCATAGTGATAGTCACGTTTCTAAGACTCATACCAAAGGCAATTCGCGCCTTTTGCCATGCTGTGCGAATAGGATCCCAAGCCTCCCATAACCTGTCAATGCCTGCCGAAGGCTCGCTATAAGAGGCGCAATATTTGACCTTGTCTCCAGTGGTAAATGCGCTTTTCCAACCTTCCAAGAGTTCGGTGACACCCTTTCGGTTTGCGGCGTGGCTTTCGGGCGACACCATGTGAAGCCTTTGTTCTATGATGACGGGGGTGCGATTCAAGCGGATGTACGGCGCCAGCGTATCAATGTGACCGTTCTCCACCACCACGCAGCCGTTTGAATCACGGGGTTTGAGGGGCTTGTTGGTTCCGTGCAGCCAGATGTTGTTGCCGTCTCGTCCATGTCTCCGATCCAAAAGATTCGGATAATCCATAACAAAGGCCCTGTTGCCGTACGTTGCGCTCAAATACCTTTTCTCAAATGCCTCTGTGAAAAAGTAGATGCCTTCGGGCGTCTTTCTATCGCCGGATTTTTCCTTCTTTCCGGCAACCTCACCTGTTGAACAGGGAAACCTGTGCTTCAGGGTGAAGCCATCCTTGCATTCATAAACGCTAAGTGTCTGAGAATGTTTCTCAACGACAATCGCATGGGCCGGGCCATCATCCCAATCCACGCTGATGAGGCTCTCCGGAACGAAATGAACACCCGGTTGCTGGCCAGGGGAGACGTTGCCGGCATTGGCAACCGTGAATAGGAAAAAAAGGGCCAGGCTCTGCAAGAGCAACGCCCTAATGACGCTGGAAGTCTTGGAAGCAAATCTCATCGGAAAAAAGTTTGTGAAAGATAGAATAGGTAAATGTGCTAATCGCCGGCTAGACGTCTAAATAGCATATCAATGCACGGCCCCATGCCTTCACTCAGACAATGCAAAACCCGTGCCCTCGCACTGCATACTAATCCCACTTCCTTGTGTCATCAATCTTCTTATGGCCTTCTGGAATTGTTCCCTTTTGGACAAACTTGACCTTACCGCGCACGCGCATGCTCTCAGGGATTGCGGCTTCGATGCGACCGGCAAGCTCCTCAACAGGCTCAACGCCCTCTTTGAGCTCAATGGTGAAGGTCATCTGGTCCACGTGAGCCTCCCGGCTAACGACCACCTGGTACTTGTCGATCTCAGGAAACTTGGCTGCCACCTCGTCGGCGTTCCCAGGATGAATGAACATCCCCTTTACCTTGGTGACTTGGTCCAATCGTCCCAAGATCTTTACCAGGCGGTTGGAAGTTCGACCGCATTGACAGGGTTCATCCGTAAAATACGAAAGGTCGCCGGTGCCAAAGCGGATCATGGGATAGACCTCGTCAAAGACAGTGGCTACCACCTCGCCAGTCTCACCAGGTCCCAGTTGCCGTCCTGTGTCGGGGTCCACTATTTCCACTATGCAGTTGTAAGGAAAATGCATGCCGTCTTTGTAGTAACACTCATAGGCCAAGCATCCCACGTCAGCTGTTCCGTATCCCTGTCGCAGAAGCATCCCAAAACCTTGCTCCAACTCATCGCGCAGGGATTCCGGAAGCATTTCACCTGCCACAAAACCGACCTCAAGACACAGGTCCCGCTCAAGGTCATAACCCGCCTCTTGGGCCTTCTTCGAGACGTTTACGAGAAAACTCGGGGTTCCAATATATCCCGTGACCTTAAGATCGTGCATCATGCGCACCTGGAGATCGGTATTGCCTACGCCTCCCGGCGTGGCAATGCAGCCGAGCCTGTGAAGCGCATCTTCAAACCAGAAGGCTGGAGGCACCAGATGATAGCTGAAAGTAATCTGGCCGATGTCCCCCTTTCGAAAGCCGGCTGCAAAAAACGCCTGTGTCCAGCGATCGTTCCGGCTGTGGGTCTCTTCAGGTTCGTAGATTGGGCCCGGAGACATGCAGATCCTCCTCAGGCGGTCCATTGGTAGACCCAGAAAACCACCAAATGGAGGATCTTGCTCTTGGAGTGCGGCCAGTTCGTGCTTGTGGGTAATAGGGAGTCTCTCCAGATCCTTAACGCTCTTTATGTCATCGGGCTTAACCTCAGCATCGTCGATTTTTTTTCGGATAGCAGGTGCGTTCGCATAGGCATGCTGGACGATTTTTTCAAGCTCGCCATTCTGGTAGGCTGCCCTGTCTTCCAGAGAAAGGGTCTCAAGGGTCTGATCATAATAACCGGATATGCGATCGGATCTTGTCGTCACGGTTGTCTGCCTCCGTAGAACATTAGTCAGGAATTGCTATTAGGATCTCTGAACCCGTGAACGCCTACTGAAAAGACGCGGGCATGCCCTTTCCAGGCATGCCCACGCCGTTTTTCTATCACTCTCCAGGAAATGCGCTGCTAAAGGTAGCCACAGTCATGAGGCCGTCCGCCTTGAAAACCGCCGAACCTTCCTTCACATAGACCGGGAACGAGAACTCCGGGATTGCCTTCCACCAAGCCCCCAGTTGTTTTAAGGCCGCTCCGGCGCCTGCCCCGCCTGTCTTTTCCTTCAGTTTGAAACCGCCTGTAACCAGAAGGCTCAACAAGGACTGTCTCCCGTCGAACATGGCGTGGACCCGTACCTGGTTGGTTTTGCCTGAAGGAATCCACTGAGTCTCCGTGGAGCTGACCGTGTTGAGGTCAAACTCCTCAAAGGCAATCGTAAACTTGAGATCTTCCATCATGACGGGATATGCGTTTGGATTCTCTATATCAAAAACAAAGGCAAGGTCCAGGGGGGCGCCATAGTTGCCGGCATCTCCCATGGTAGGTTTGACTTTCTTGGAGAAGTACCACCATCCCCAGTAGTGGGCCACTTCCACGTGGCTCAGTGTCACCACTGGAGACTGAAAATTCTGCTCGGTCGGCTTCGGCGCCTTGGCAGCACAGCCCAGCAGAAGGGTTGCAATAGCTACAAAACAAAAACAAGTTAACATAATGGATTTCTTGTGCATATTATACCTCCCTACTGCAATCTCAGGGTTAAGTAAGCCATCGTTTTCTTCTCTTGTAATGTTTCACATCCCGAAAACTCTTCCTGCCTCCAACATCGGTAAGGCCCAGGTAGAAGTCCTTGATGTCGGGGTTCTCTCGGAGCTTTTCCGCCGTGTCGTCCATGACGATACGGCCATTTTCCATCACATAGGCGTGGGGAGCAACATTGAGGGCAAGCTTGGCGTTCTGTTCCACCAAAAGGATCGAAATATTCTCCTCTCGATTGAGTCTGGTGATAATGTTGAAAATCTCATGTATGAGAAGAGGGGCGAGTCCCATGGATGGTTCATCCAGGAGGACAAGCTTGGGGTTGGTCATCAACGCTCTACCGACAACAGTCATCTGCTGCTCCCCCCCGCTGACAAAGCCTGCGGTCTCATTGCGCTTTTCTCTTAGCCGCGGGAAGTAGTTATAGACCATCTCCAGGCCTTCTTTAACGGACTTGCCGCCTCTCAGGTGTGCGCCCACCTTCAGGTTCTGCTCCACCGTAAGGTGCTCAAAGACCCTGCGACCCTCAATCACCTGAACAATCCCCTTTTTGGCGATCTTCTCGGGGCCCAGCCTGTCAATGCGCTCGCCCATGAACTCGATCGACCCGTCAGTGACCTCACCGTCCTCATGTTTCAACAAACCGGAGACCGCCTTAAGCGTCGTGCTCTTTCCCGCCCCATTGGCTCCAAGAAGGGCCACAATGCCCCCTCTGGGAACCTCGATGGAGACTCCTTTGAGAACAAGAATCACCTCATGGTACTTCACTTCGATATTGTTGATCTTTAGTATCGCTTCTGCTCCTGCCAAGCTCAGACCTCCCCTACCAGCCGATCCAGTCGTTGGCCCATTTGTCCGGCCAGCGGCCCTTCAGGTCAACTCGCTCAACAAGACTAAACTTCCCATTCTTCCACTCGTAAATCGGAACCCGTCCTGCGACACGATGATCAGTGGATGTAAATGTAACCGGTGGCGCGCCCAGGCCGATGTCAAAATCCTTAAAGGTCTCAAAGCCGTTTTTAAGGATGCTCTCGCCACCCAGATCCCCTGCCTTGTCGGCCCGCTTTAAGGCCTCCCAAAGGATAAGCACGTCTCCCCAGCCCTGAACTGTACGAATGAGCCGTTTTTCCAACGGGATCCCCGGATTGTATTTCTTGGCATACTCAACGACCTTATCCATTCCGGGCACATCTTCACCAAAGAAGGCGCATACAGCAGCTCCCATGACGCCCTCGGCGGCCTCACCGGCCAAGCGGGGCAGGTTCTCATCAAAACCCCAGTTATTCACAATATGATCTGCCTTCAGGCCCATGGAATAGGCGTCTCTGAGGGTGGCCGACACAGACATTGTGGTGTTTCCGTGCCAGACCACATCGGGTTTGAACTCCTTTAGAGCCAAGATCTGGCTCTTGGTGTCAATAGCAAAAAGTGATACATCCTGATCCGACCCTATCTCAAAGCCCAGGATGGTCGCTTGATCCTTTATGGCCTTGATGGGGGCGCTGCAATAAGGAGATGCAAACATGTAGGAACAAGCAAAACGCGGCTTTCTTGTTCCGTAGTCCTTATGCTTTGGCCACCGCTTGTCAAACCACGCCGTGATAGCGCCCCTGGCGTTGGTCGAATAGTCACTGGCAAAGAAGAGGTTGTAAGGTGTCTTCTTGGGGTCCGTGAGGTGGCCCGAGTACGATGCCGAGACATAGGGCATCTTGTCCTTGGTCACCGTGGGGGACAGGGCCTCAGTATCGCCCGTTCCCCATCCCAGAACGGCCACGCACTTAAGCCTCTTGAAGAGGTTATATTTTGTTAGGGCCTCGGGCACGCGGTAGCCATAATCAAACTGGTACAGCTTAATCTTCTTGCCGTTGATCCCTCCGTTATCATTCACGTAATGAATGGCCTCGGCAATGCCCAAGGCATAATCCTTGCCCACATCCGAGGTAGCCCCGGTCATATCGTTGAGCGCCCCAACATTGATCGTTGCGGCCCCGGCCAGGCCAGAAAAGCTCACCAGAATGGCGACGGCAAACAACGGCACCGACATCTTGAACCATAAATTTTTCATGCTCATGCTTTCCCCCTTCTTATTAGAGAGTAAACTCGTGATAAGTCCTTCATCCTCACTCTTACTAAACCCATCACCTCCTTTTCAAGCGGTTTAGCCCGTTTGGCCGGTTGCGATTCATTATTCGGAAATCTCGTTTGCTGCAGTTCAAGTTCACAATTGGCGGTTAACCGGCTCAACGGGCAAAACGGGCTTAACCGGCCAAACCGATCTAATACGAAAATGGCCAAAGATTGAAATAGTTCTTGATCTGCCACCAGCGATATGCCAACCCATTGGGTTCGAATATGAGGAACATGCAAATAGCCAGGCCAAAGGCCGCCTCCTTAATGAACAGAAAATCCATCAAGAGCTTGGGATATGTGTCAGCAAGGGGGATGACAGCCAGTTGCAATGCCTCCATGACCACCACCATAAATACGGAGCCAAAGACTGCCCCGTGAATGGAACCCACCCCGCCGATTAGAATCACGCCCACCAGCCAGAGCGACCAGAACCAGGGAAAGTGCTCGGGGCTGAGGGCCGCCAGATTACTGATCCAGAAGGCCCCTGCGATCCCGCCGATAAAACCGGCCACAAAAAAAGCGAGGAGCTTGTATTTTACGATATTAATTCCCATGACCTCAGCAGAAATATCATTGTCGCGGATCGCCACCCATGCCCTGCCTACCCTGGACCGGAGGAGGTTGACTAGACCGATGATGCACAGGATCACAAAAAAAAGCATCATGAAATAGACCTTCACGTCGCTATCAATCACCCACGGACCAACTTTAATCGTTCCAGGAGGCAATGAAAAGGCCTGGCCCCGGCCCCCGATCTGACTCACATATTGCGTGAGGATAAAATCAACCGTAATAAACTGGGCGGCCATAGTGGTTAAGATGAGATAAAACCCCTTCACCTTGGCCGAAGGGAGCCCAAAAAGCACACTCCATATGCCGGCAACGATTGCGGCAATGAATATGCTGATGGGATAAGCAAGACCCCAGTCCGTGAGGAATACGGGCCAGGGGAATTCCAGAATAAGCAGGGTGCTCGTGTAGGCGCCTACGGCAATGAATGCGGCGTGACCGAGCGTCAACTGGCCGCAATAACCGATCAGAAGCTGCACACCTAAGGCCCCCAGGAGGGTATAGCCAATCTGATTGCACACGCTAAGTATGTACGCATCTGCAAACAATGGAATGACTATGAACATCAAAACAAAGAGCAGCGCCATCTTTCCCTTGATAAACTTCGTCTGCCACCATGCATGATCTTGCGTATAGTCCTGGTGGTAGACGCCACAAGGCAGGAATGTTGTTGACAC
>JADFWI010000014.1 GCA_015222985.1 Pseudomonadota bacterium
ATGAAAACCTTTTCCCACGACTTTGTCGTCTTTCACAATGACAGCCCCCACCATAGGGTTGGGAGCAGTCCATCCACGACCCTGCTCGGCGAGGGAAAGAGCCATTTTCATATAAGTCTCGTCCACGATTATCAAAGATCCTTAAGTGATGCTAATAATCTTGCTGTAAAGAAAATGATTCTATCGGTTAACCCGTTGGATTGGTCACTCGTCATTAGTCATTGAACACAGTTTGGTATCTCTTGAAGACCACTGACTAATGGCTAATTGATAATTGCCTAGTAACACCACGTCATTGTTGGGGGCTTCTCGTGCGGCTGCTAAATAATTCTTTGAGTTCAGACATAAAATCGTTGATGTCTTTGAATTCCCGGTACACGGAAGCAAACCGGACGTATGCCACGTCGTCCAATTCGTGAAGTTTTGTCATGATACGTTCACCCACGACAGATGAGGGTATTTCCTTCTCGCCCATCTCCTGGAGTTCCCGCTCCAGTTCATCTACAAACTGTTCGAGTGTGTTGATGCTGATGTTTCGTTTTTCGCACGCCTTTTGAATGCCAGCAAGGACTTTGGCGCGAGCAAAAGCTTCACGTCTGCCGTCTTTCTTGATCAGGACCAATGGCAGCTGCTCAACCCGTTCATAGGTGGTGAATCGCCTGTCGCAGCCTAAACATTCCCGGCGTCGCCTTATCGTGTTTCCTTCTTTGGTCATCCTCGAATCTATGACCTTGTTGTCGACGCCACCGCAATATGGGCATTTCATTTCTTTACCTCACGGGTTTTTGTTAACGCAATGCCGGCAGCTTTTATCATGTCTTTTGCCATAGTGTCTGCGTAACCTTCCTGATATTTGATTTCACGAATGCCTGCGTTAATGAGCATCTTGCAACAGATGGAGCAGGGCAGGTTCGTGCAATAGAGTGTTGCTCCGTTGATAGAAACGCCGTGATAGGCAGCCTGAATAATGACGTTTTGTTCGGCATGAAGCCCTCGACACAGTTCATGGCGCTCACCAGAAGGAACCCTCAGTTCCTCGCGGAGGCAGCCAATGTCAAGGCAATGAGGAAGCCCTGTTGGAGCTCCGTTGTAGCCAGTTGCCAAAACACGTTTATCCCTGACCAGGACTGCCCCTACCTGACGACGGCGGCACGTGGAGCGCTTTGACACCAGGCAGGCGATGTCCATGAAGTATTCATCCCAGGAAGGTCGGCTCATAGCAAGTGGCCTATCGTTCCTCGTGCGGATAAAGGGGAAATCTCTCGCATAGATCCCGCACTGATTCCCTGGTCCGGCGAAGAACACCTCTATCCCGGGGTTTGTTCAGGACTTCAACTATCATGGCCGAAATTGTGGCCATCTCTTGTTCTTTCATGCCGCGTGTTGTTACCGACGGTGTTCCGATGCGGATGCCACTGGTTACAAAAGGACTGCGCTTTTCAAATGGTATTGTGTTCTTGTTGACTGTGATGCCTGCCTCTTCCAACGCCTTTTCAGCGTCTTTCCCTGTAATGTCCTGGTTCGCAAGATCCACGAGGATGAGATGGTTGTCCGTTCCGCCGGACACGAGATCCAAACCTGCCTCGGTCAAATGTTCAGCCAAGGCCTTGGCGTTGGTCACGGTCTGACGCTGGTTTTGCTTGAAGTTTTCAGACATGGCCAGTTTAAAGGCCACTGCTTTTGCAGCGATCACGTGCATTAGGGGCCCGCCCTGTATGCCGGGGAATATTTGGCTATTCAGCTGTTTGCCGTAGTTTTGCCGAGCCAGTATAAAGCCTCCGCGGGGGCCCCTTAAGGTTTTGTGTGTCGTAGATGTGACCACATCTGCATGGGGGACCGGAGAGGGGTGCATACCGGCCGCAACCAGGCCCGCAATGTGCGCCATGTCCACCATGAGATAAGCACGAACTGAACGAGCGATTTCCCCGAAGGCCTCAAAATCAATAATTCTGGCATACGCACTTGCGCCCGCGACTATCATCTTCGGACGGTGTTTTTTTGCAGCAATCCGGACTTCATCATAGTCGATCGTCCCTGTTTCTTCGTCAACGCCGTAGGAGACAAAATTGAAAAACCGGCCTGAGAAATTCACGGGACTTCCATGGGAAAGGTGGCCCCCGTGGGCGACGTCCATGCCCAGAATCGTATCTCCAGGCTTCAAAAAGGCAAAATAAACTGCCATGTTTGCCTGAGTACCGGAATGGGGCTGCACATTGGCATACGGCGAATTAAAAAGCTTTTTCGCACGCTCGATGGCCAGTTCCTCTGCAATGTCAACGTACTGACATCCACCGTAGTAACGGCGGTCCGGATAGCCTTCGGCGTACTTATTTGTCAGAACACTGGCCTGCGTGGCCATGACGGCACGGCTGGTGATGTTCTCGGAGGCGATTAGTTCCAGGTTGTAGGTTTGTCGCTCTGTCTCTAACTCTATGGCACGAGCGATTTCAGGGTCAGCTTTTTTTATGATGTCAAAATAGGGTTGACACTTCTGTTTCTTATTCAATGTCCATCTTCTCCAGGCGGCGTTGGTGACGCCCCCCTTCAAAAGGAGTTTCAAGCCATGTGTCTACCAACTGGAGGGCCAGCGTGTCACCGATAAGTCTGCCGCCCATAACAAGGATATTGGAATCGTTGTGGCGCCGGCTCATGACGGCTGAGAAAAGATCGTTGGCAAGGGCCGCCCGCACTCCTGGAAAACGGTTGGCAACCATGGACATCCCGATGCCGGTTCCACAGATCAAGACCCCTCGCTCAAAGGCGCCGCCTGAGACCTCGCGAGCGACCTCTTTCCCGAAGTCAGTATAGTCAACCGATTCTTCATTATGGGTTCCGACATCTTCGACCTCAATGCCTCGATTCTGGAGAAAGGCCTTCACCTTTTCCTTCATAGGAAAACCAGCATGATCAGAGCCAATAATAATTTTCATGTTAACCGCTTTACTCTAGGCCTGACTATTTGGGCAACGGCCTGTCAAGAAGAAACCTATTCTCACCAAGCCGTGATAATTGGTTGGTTTGTGGAGGCTATACAACCCTGCACAGTGAAAAG
>JADFWI010000151.1 GCA_015222985.1 Pseudomonadota bacterium
AGCCAGCGACTACTTTCTCTCTTCAAGGTCCGTCGATTTGTACAAATTTTTGTACAAACGACGTCCCAGAAATCCTTAACTATCTAATATCACGTCAAAAGGTATGTAGTGCCAACTTTTTATACAACCCCCATGCCGACAACCGTAAACTATCTGATATCACACAAGAAAACATATAGTGCCAACTTCCTATACAAGGATTCTGGCATTCAGGGAAACTTACACCAGATTGTGTTTTTTCAGGCGGTATTGCAAATTGGCTCGGGGAATTCCAAGAAGATTGGCCGCGCGCGACTGGACGTTATTAGACAAGGAAAGCGCCTTTTTGATTAGTCTCTTCTCTATGGCATCCAGCGTCTCGGGAAGATTAGATAGCCTTTGCCAGTCTACAGGGATTTCCAGGTCTGCAAAGCTCATGAGGTCCTTGGGCAGATCGTCCATGGTAATTTCGTCTCCCTTGCTCAAAAGCACGGCCCTTTCAATGGCATGCTCAAACTCCCTCACATTTCCGGGCCAGCTATGATTACACAAAAAGCGCATGGCTTCAGCAGAGATGGTCATCTGCCCTGTGCCGGCTTCCCGGGCATATTTGTTGACAAAGTGAACTCCCAAAAGGGGAATGTCTTCAGACCGCTCCTTCAGGGGCGGCAGTTGGATGTTAACAACGTTCAGGCGGAAATAGAGGTCTTCCCGGAATCTGTGTTGTTCCACCCCTGCCTTAAGATCCTTGTTTGTGGCTGCAATCAAACGCACATCAACTGCAATTGTTCTGGTGCCACCCACCCTCTCAAAGCTCATTTCTTCAAGAACCCTAAGGAGCTTCACCTGTAGAGAAGCCGGCACCTCACCGATCTCATCCAGAAACAGGGTTCCTCCATCTGCCAGCTCAAACCGGCCCTTTCTCATGGCAATAGCGCCGGTGAAGGCCCCTTTTTCGTGACCGAAGAGCTCGCTTTCCAGCAAGGTCTCGGCAAGGGCTGCGCAACTCACAGCCACAAACGGTTTGTTGCTCCGAGGGCTGTTAAAATGAATCGCCTTTGCAATCAGCTCCTTGCCGGTGCCGCTGGCACCTGTGATCAGTACCGTAGCTTTAGTGTGGGCAACCCGTTGAATCATGTCGAATATGGCCTGCATTGGCTTGCTCTTGCCAATGATGTTATCAAAGCGATATAGGTTTCCGAGGGCATGAACAAGACGGCGGTTTTCCTTCAGAACGCTGTAAGCGCGAACCGCTTTATCCACGATCTGCTTCAGCGTTTCATTCTGAAAGGGTTTCAGGATAAAGTTGAATGCGCCCAATTGCATAGCCTCAACCGCCTTTTCCACGGTTCCGTATGCCGTCATCATGACTACAGGCAGGTCAGGAGCCTTTTCCTTGATGTGCCTTAACAGTTCAATGCCGTCCATAGAGGGCATCTTCATATCTGTAAGAACAAGGTCGAGATCCGTGGATTCCACGATCTCAAGGGCGCTCTGAGCGTTATCTGCAGTAAGGGTTTCATACCCCTCTTCTGATAGAAATGCGCTCAAGACGACAAGATAATTTTTCTCGTCATCTACGATAAGAATTGTCTCCATTGGCTATTTCCTGTGTAAGTTCTCAATAACCCCCGGAAGAAAAAGCCTTCATCCCCGAGTGCTTATGGGATCTGCACTCCCCCGGACTTTTGCAACGTCAGAGTTACGTCTGCTTCACGCCTTTTACCGGCAACGTAACAGTAACCTGTGCTCCCTTTTCCCGGTCATTTCCGATGCCAACGGTGCCACCATGGCCTTCAACTATTTTCTTCACGATGGGAAGGCCAAGACCGCTCCCCTTTTCTTTTGTCGTAAAGAAGGGTTCCCAGATTTTTTTCAGCACTTCGTCCGGGATTCCCTTCCCCTCGTCGGCAAAGATAATCGTTAGGACATTTGCCCGAGCTGACGCCTCAATGTATATGGATCCACCCTCAGACATGGCCTGCATGGCGTTCATCAAGATATTTGAAAAAGCCTGGTACAGCAGCCCTGGATCCGCCTGTATTTCCGGCACATGTGTCGCAAATTCCTTGTATATTTCATAACCTTTTGACCGGATCTCCGGAGCAAGGAAAGTCAGGTTTTCCTCCAGAATGTCCTCTACTTTGCATGATGTCAAGTTCAGTGTCGGAGGCCGCGCAAAGTTAAGGAAATCA
>JADFWI010000152.1 GCA_015222985.1 Pseudomonadota bacterium
CCACACTAACTGGTAGATCACGGGGATGAGAGATGCAAGAACTTAGAATGATGTTGGTCGATGATGAGGAGAGGTTTCTTTCCACCACCAAGAGGTTGCTTTCAAAGAAGGGCTATGAGGTCGTAACCGCAACGAGCGGGGCCGAGGCCCTGGATAAACTCAGAGATGAGGAGATCCACGTGGTCATACTGGACGTCAAAATGCCGGGTATGAGTGGTATTGCCACTTTAGAGGAGATTAGAAGGCGATTTCCCCTGGTCGAGGTGATCATGTTGACAGGGCACGCCACCATGGAATCTGCCGTGGATGGCTTGAGGTCCGGGGCCACGGATTATTTGATGAAACCAACAGATATTGATGAAATTATCCAAAAAGCAGAGGAAGCCTTTTTGAAAAGGCAAAGGCATGAAGAAAGGATTCGCATGGCTGAGACCCGGAAGTCGTGATGTCTCGGAGGGAAGTCATGGAATCCAGGATAAGAGGAAAGGGGGTGATATACCGGCTTTGTGGAAAAACAGGAGTGACATGGGAAGGAGGAGCCACCACATTGGATGCGAAGCTCCCGAGTTCATTTTCAAGAGGAACGAGGAAAATAGTAATGAGTCAAACTATTCGTTATTTCAGACACACATGAGATGAGGTGGAATTATGGCTGAAGAAGTAAGAAAAGTCGAATATGATCAAAAGGGATATCCGACGAAAGAAACAAGAAAATTTCTAAGCGGCTATGACAAGTTTGTAAACTGGAAGCTTTTTATTTTTCCGGTGGTCCTTTTTATCATCATTTGTCTCTTGCCGGCCCCAAACAGTATGAGAGACGTGGGCACGGAGTACAAGGTGGGCCCCAAGGCCGTAAAGGCCTATCTGTCCACAGAGTTGTTCGGGCAAAAAGGATCGGAACTGAACCAGTGGAAGCTTTTGACCACACAGATCATGGAGCGCAACATGCGCATGGGCGCCAATGCCAAGGAGCGGTTCTTGCAGCGGGACAAGAAATGGTGCAAGAAATACAAGATCTACGCGGATTCTGCCAACCTTAAGCTGGCGCATGCCTTTGTAGAACAACAGTTCACTGAGGAAAGATACACTGAGATTATGAAAGAGGCGCGCGCTGTGCGCACGGAGAAACTCAAATATGAGGATCTTAGCGGTAGCGACAAAAAAGCGGCAGACACTGGGACCAAGCACATCAAGGTAGCAATTGCCATGATGGTCTTTGTGGTCTTGTGCTTTTTGACCGAGTGTATTCCGCTACCGGCAGTCGCCTTCTGCATCGGGCTTATCTTGATGTTCGGTGGGATAGTGACCCGCAAGCAGGTGGCCATGCTCTACTGGTCTGACGCGTGCTGGTTTATCATGGGAAGCCTCATGTTTGCGGCAGCCTTTGTGAGAACCGGCGTGGACAAGCGCATCTGCCTCATTATGTTTAACAAACTGGCGGTGCCCCATGTAAGGTGGATACTATTGGTGATGTTCGTCATTATTGCACCCTGTGCGTCCTTTATATCCGACCATGCACTGGCCGCCATGTTTCTTCCCATCGGGATCTTGCTCTACCAGAATTCTTTGACAAAGGAAACCCCGTCTGATCCGGAGCTTGCCAAGATGCTCATGATCGGCATTGCCATGGCGTGTAACATCGGGGGCTCAGGAGCGCCGTCCGGCGGAGCCAGAAACGTGATCATGATGACCTACCTGGAAGATATGTTCGGCTTTGACATGGGCTACTTCCAGTGGACAACCTATTGCATGCCCTTTGTCATTGTCATGATACCGGTCACCTGGTTTATGGTCACTATTCGCTTCAAACCGAAAATCACGGACCTTGGCCCGGCCATGAGGCATCTGAGTGGCGAGATAAGCAAGATGGGGGGCTGGAACAAACACCAGATTGCCGCCGTCATCATATTTCTGGTGATGCTGTGGGGCTGGTTTACTGAAAAGATCTTCTTTAACCTTGGATGGTACCCGATCCGGTGCGGCATCGGGACCATTGCCGTGGCAGGCGCGGTGGCGTATCTGCTGGCAGGCGTGTGCACCTGGCGAGATTATCACACAAAGGTTGACTGGGGCGTGGTCTGGCTGTATGCTGGTGCCATCATCTTTGGCCGGTCGCTCGATTCCACAGGAGCTGCCTACTGGCTTGCGCGGAGTGTTCTCGACGCCCTGGCTCCGCTAGGCATGGACCATGGCGTTCCGCTCATGCTCGTAAACAACGGGCTCACGGCTGTTCTCACCAACCTGATGGCAGACGGGCCGGCCGCGGCCGCGGTGGGGCCGATCTCGCTCAACATGGCGGGCATTGTTCACCCGGGGACCAGTTTTCTCCCCTTTATTACCATGAGCACGGCAATGGCTTCATCTTTTGCCTACTTACTCATTATCGGCACGCCACCTAACGCGATCGTTTACGCCAGCGGGTACCTGGAGCCCAAGGACTACCTCAGGGTCGGCATCCCCATGTGGTTTGTCGCTAACATCGTAATTATTGCAACAGTTGCGATTTATTGGAATTTTAGGGGTTGGACCGGTCTTGCGGGATACTGATGCAATGCGTGCAATAAGCTTGTGCCTGCCAAGACAGGCAGAGGAGATTGAGAAAATGAAAAAACACATCAATTTCAAACAGGAACAATGGATCACCCGGTTTGACAAGATGACGGAGCGCACCATATTTTTTTATGCAACCGTGATCATGCTGGTAGTTGGGGTCGTTTACAAGTTCCAGGCATTATGGTAATGGATTTTCACAACAGAGAAAAAGGAGAGTAAGGCCATGCAGGAGATCATAGATGCCTACGGGTCTGCATTCACAGGCTACATTCCGCTCTTTCTTGCCCTTATCTTTGTGCTTTGGTTTCTTGAGAAAAAGCTTAAGCCAAGGGCCTGGAAGTTTACGGTGGGATCGGTTTTGATGGCTGCGGGAATCTTTTTCCTGATAAATGGCCTGCGCCAGGGGCGCATCGTGGGCATCCTGACCTCGGTCCTGTTGCTCATAGTAGGGGCAAGATCCCTTGCCATTAGCGCAAGGATGACGGCTCAGATGAAAGAGGACAAACGCAAGATGGCAACAGAAGGAAATGAGTAAAAGGATGAAGGGCCATACTCGCAAGGAGCGTAAGCAAGACCTTGGATATGATCTCGATCCGGAACATGTCTTTATTAGCTTTTTCCGGGTCATGAACGATCTCCTGATGCGCCCCAAGGCCTTTTTTGAGGGTATGCCGGCCTCCGGGGGGTATCGTTCCCCAGTGCTTTTCCTTCTTCTGTGCAGCATCGTGTTTACTGTCGGCAGCAGTACCTATCTTGCCGGCCGAACATGGCTTCTGGCCTTGATATTTTTTGCCAACAGTATGGCAATGCCCTTTTTCACGGCATTTGTCCTCCATATTGTGGTGGGGATGTTCTTCGGGAGGCGAAGTTATGAAACCATGTTTCGGATAGGCGCCTATGCCAGCATTACACAGCTTGCGGCCTGGATCCCGTTCTTTGGATATCTGACAGAACCCTGGAGGTTCTTTCTTATCGGGGCCGGCCTGGTGAAGGCATGCGGTCTTAAGTGGCGTCACGCCCTGGTATCTGTTGTGATAACCTTTGTTGTGATGTTGTTATTCATATGGTCGCTTCAACCGGTTATGTTCTATTTCAGATCAATGATAACGTCGTTTTAATATGTGGAGGTATAGACAATGAAAGACAAGATAAAAGTACTGATGGTTGATGACGAGGAGCAGTTCCGCGCTACAACCAAAAAAATCCTGGACAAAAGAGGATTCAACACGATTGTTGCCGAAAGCGGCGAGGAAGCTATCGACAAGATCAAGGAGAATCCGGACGTGGTCATACTCGACATCAAGATGCCCGGTATTGACGGCCACGAGGCCCTAAAGGAGATCAAGAAGCTCTCCCCCGGCCTTCCGGTGATCATGCTTACCGGCCATGGAGCGATGCCTTCTGCCAAGGAGGCCTTGGCTACGGGGGCCTTTGATTATCTTGCAAAGCCGTGCGATATCGACATTCTAGCGGGCAAGATAACCGATGCCTTTCAGCAGAAAGAGGAGAAAGTCCCTGTAGAGAAAAAGGTCGGGGACGTGATGGTTCCGCTTGAAAGCTATAGCACGATAAAAGAGGACCAGACCGTCAAAGACGCCATTCTTGAGTTGAAACACGCGTTTTCGGCAATGGTAACGACCAGCCGGATCATGGAAACCTCGCACCGCTCTATCTTGGTCTTTGACGACAAGGGCAAGGTAAGGGGGATTCTGACCCTTGCCGACATGCTCGTAGGGCTCCAGCCTGCCTACTTGAGAGGGCCCAAGATCTCAATGGCAGATACTATGGAGTATTCGACCATGTTCTGGACAGGGATGTTCAGCAGGCAGGTTCAGGATCTGGCCAAGATGAAGATCAAGCAGATCATGTCTCCTGCGCCACCCACTATCGATTATAATGATAACCTCATGGAAGCCGCTCATAAGATGCTGGAAAACAAGGTCGGGCGTCTGGCTGTCATGAGAGGGGGAGAAGTGGCCGGTGTGATCCGGGAGCAGGATCTGTTCTTTGAAGTGGAAAAGCTGGTGAAAGGGTAGATGTAGCCTTTTGTCAGCGAATTTCTCGAGAGGACAAACAGACGAGGTCAGCCCTTGATGTTCCAAGTCAAGGGCTGACCCGCTGGGGAATCACAATGCAGAAGTACTACAAGGCAATGAAAAGGATGATTCTCTCCAGTGTGGCGCTGGTGTTTCTCATCCCGTTTATCTTGACCATAGGCATTGGCTATTACTATTTCGCGAATTCCTTGAAGGCAAGCACCATTTCCAGCATAAAGCGAATCGTCCATGACCACGGTCTTATGATCGAGTCTTTTCTGTTTGAGCGGCGTGCCGATCTGGAATATGCGATTGCTTCAAACAGGTTCGAGGATGTTCGTCAACCTGAAGAACTTCGCAGGATTTTCTATCTCTTGCAAAGGGAATCGAGCGCATTTGTGGATCTTGGGGTTTTTAACGAAGCCGGCGTTCATGTGGCATATCACGGGCC
>JADFWI010000153.1 GCA_015222985.1 Pseudomonadota bacterium
ATGGCTTTGTTTATGCTATCGTCTTCCACCAATACCGGATGAATGGGCGACATGACCTCTTTTACTTTCTTCTGAGTCTCTTGCTTGACCAAATCCAAAAAGGTGGAATGAAGCCACCTAAAGCGTTCTTGCACTGCACCTACCTCGTCAGCTACTTCCAGTGCCCGTGAAGAGAGGGTGCGGTAATACATTCTGGAAAACTCCGTTTTCTTGGCAGATTCGGGAACCAAGCTCCTGATGAGGTCATAGATGGACAATTTGCCCACAATCTGATTTGATGCGTCTGTAACAAAAAGCGTCTTGTGATATTTACCGACGACGCAGGCCTTGATGTTTTCATGGTTCTTTTTCAATATAGCCAAGACATCACAAAGAGGGGCCTCCGTGTCGACTTTTTCGTATTCGTCGATGTGAGCCATGATGTCCTTGACCTTTTTTTCCTCTCCCATACCCTTATCCTCCCTTAATCAAGATTTGTGAGAGCTCTACTATTACTGTGCCCTGGCACAAACGCCAAAGCGATATTTCCTATATATCATTCTCCCCAAAATTTCAAGGTATTTTTGAGCGAGCCCTTAGTCGCTTTCAAGCCGTTGACACATGTCCTGAGTGCCAACGATGTAGGCAAAACCATAAGCCAGGTTTCTCAGGCTTGCCAAGTGGAGTTCTTGGTTGACCGTAGCTGTGGCGTCTGCCACAAAAAACACGCGGTAATCGCGCACAAAGGCATCACGGGCCGTTGTCTCGCAGCAGCAATTTGTCATGACACCACAGATAATGAGGTCTTCTGCACCTGCAGCGCGTAACCCCTCGTCCATCCCAGTTTTGAAAAAAGCGCTGTAACGATTCTTGTCTATGACGGTATCTGTTCCCACTGGGTCTAGTCCTGGCATCAATTGCCATTGAGTCGATCCGAATTCTATCAGATCACCCCACCACACGCTGAGCATACCACCGTCTTTAGCTGGCTCACGATGCCCGTGTCGCGTAAAGAAGATCTTCACACCCCTTTTTCTGCAAGCCTCAATCAAAGAGAAAACGTTGCTCAAAACAGGCGCTGCCAAGGCACCAAAAGAGTTTTGCATGTCGATCACCAACAAGGCTGTCTTGCCCGGCAAGGGCCACGCCTGGCGGAAATTCTCAGCCTTGATAGCTTGCAACCATGATTGGCTCTGAACCATTGTGCGACCCCTTTGCGCGGATTGGCTTCTTGTTCAAATCAACAATACACGATGAGATACGTTGGCACAAGGCCACGTTTCCAGTGAAGTTACACAACCAGATACAGGATTCACGCCTGGTGGTCAAACATGGTATGAGGAATCGGCTTCCATAGTAAGAGAAATCAGGACTTGTCAGCTTGACATGCTGGCTTTGCAGTTGTAAATGAGATTAAACCCACGTCATTGTCATTTCGACCCCTTCGCTAAGCGTTCAGGTTATTTGTGCTAAATCACTAAGGTGGTGCCATGCTCAGTGTAAAAGAGATTATGACAAGAGATGTGATCACCGTTTCGCCTGAGACGGATATCGCTCATGCCGCAAGGCTCCTTCTGGAAAAGAGCGTCAATGGCGTCCCCGTGGTGGATGCAACGGGGACGCTGGTAGGGATCCTTTGCCAGAGCGACCTGGTCGCACAGCAAAAAAAGTTCCCTATTCCCACTATGTTCACGCTTCTGGACGGGTTTATTCCTCTGACTTCTATGAAGCATCTCGAAAAGGAGGTTCGGAAGATCACCGCTACGACAGTGGCCGATGCCATGAGTCCAAATCCAGTTACTGTCCGGCCCGATGCGAGTATTGAGGAGGTGGGTACTATCATGGTGGACAGGAATTTCCACACCGTCCCTGTGGTGGATAAGGGAGATCTCGTGGGAATCGTGGGAAAAGAGGATGTCCTGAGAACGCTCGTGTCCGGATTGTAAGCAAGATGACTTGCGGGCGGTAGTTCCAAATGGCTGATTGTCCCCTTCCGAACGTCCGAGGACTTTCGTCTTGACACAGCCCCCCTGATTTCTTAGGGTTCGTTCTTTGAATTCAGGGGCCTCGCATGCGGTCTTCGTGAGGGTGTCCCTCTGCAAAGAAAGAACGGAGGTAAAGCAGAAT
>JADFWI010000154.1 GCA_015222985.1 Pseudomonadota bacterium
CCTGCGTCTTGGCATCCAGCAACGCCTTTTCCCTCTCAAGATACGATTCCACAGGAAGGGCCAGCTCAACAGCAAGGCGCACCCGAAGCTCTTCGAGCTGAACACTATTCGATAGGTTCATGTCTCGGGTGATCGCTTCGGCTTCTTGCCGCCTGTTCAAATCAAAAAGGGCTTGTGCCCGGATCAACTGCTCCCTAGTCCCGTCTTTTCCGACCCTGTCCAGAAGTTCTAATGCCTTATGGAATTCGCCGTTCATACGAAGTATGTGGGCAGCGTGGCTCCGCATCATGGGGTCTTGTGGGAGGTTTTCGGCCACTGCAGTCGCCAGATCTACAAAACCCAGTTTAAGGTAAAGATTTATGAGCATGAAAGAGTCCGTCATCTCTTGAGGCAGTCCGCGCATATTGGCCCCGTGAAGGACCTTATAATACAGGTTGATGTTATGCTCCCGCAAACCTTCTGTGTCTTCCAGGCGGTATACGTTGAGCAACGCCTCCACATCCAGGTCTTCATATTTTTCGACTCTCACCGGCTCCATGGTGTGGTGCACGTGAACGCGGAATGTGACTACCTTTCCAGCCAATTCTCTCTGGCCGTAGCCAACAGGAAAGGTCATATCAAACCGTGCATATTCTCCTGGGGCCATCCCCTCGACATGCCTTTCAAATTGTGGCAAGAGCATTCCATTTCCAAGAATCGCCTCCTGAAACCTGCCACACGTGGCAGGCGCGAGACGGCCATCAATCTTACCCTGGCAGTCATAGATCACCTTAAATCCTGTCCGTGCTAACTGCTGACTTACCTTAAAGCACAAAAATGGGCCCTGGAGAAGCCCTTGCACTGCCGGGTCTTCTGGGAAATCGTTTCTCAATCGTCTCATGCAATCCAAGGCGGCTTTGTATTCTTCAAGGGCAAGATATATATGGGCCAGCAAACAAGTCGCCTCAGGCCGGTCAGTCAGGGCACTGAGATCTTGTGTGATCAATTGAGCCCTGTGGAAGAGGTTTCTTCCGGCTCGCACGTCTTCGGCAAAATCGTTACGGTTCACTCGCCAGATCAGACTCATGCGTCGGATCTCTTTGGCTGCCATTGTATCGGTTTCGTAATCCCTGCATATACTCAGGTAAGCCGGTCGAGTGCGCTGAAACGGGCGGATACCGTAAGCTCCCGGATCGTCATTCATGGGGGTGCCAAAAAAAAGATGGGCCTGCTGCGATATGGAGTTACCTTCCACGGCAACACGGTTTTTCTTTACAAACGCCAGCGTTCGCAGTGCCTGTTCAAACGTCTCCCCTGGAAGACCGAACATGCTGAAGAGTTCCACGTTTATGCCTGCCTCCTGAGTCAAGCGGATCACCTCTGAAAGTTGCTCCAGGTCAATCTGTTTGTTGATCTTCTCAAGGACTTCCGGGTTAGCCGACTCGAGCCCGTAGGCAATATTATCGGCCCCGGCCCGCTTGAGCAAGGATAGCAGTTCACGGTTGACCAGGTCACATCGCGTCTGGCACCAAAAAGTAATGTCAGGGACCTCTTTGATGATGGCCTCAAGAAGGGCGACCATGCGCTTACGGGAAAATGAAAAATTGGCGTCAGCAAACCAGAATGCCCTTATGCCTTTGGATTTGAGATATTTCATCTCATCTATAATCCGCTCTGTGGAGTAAAATCTAACCCTCCTCTGACTCGCCCTTGGGGTGTAACAGAAGGCACAGTTAAAAGAGCACCCCCTGGACGTCAAGATCACGACCCGGTCTTTGCGGCTCAAGTCGATCACATCCATAATATACGGAGAGGCATACGTGTCGAGATCTGCCGCGCCAGTTGCCGGACCGGTTTCTTTCACCTCACCTTGCCGCAAAAAACAAAGACCCGGAACATGAGCTATGTCGACTCCCTGGCTCAGGGCATGCGCAAGGGCCAACATCACCTCTTCCCCTTCGCCCCTGCAAAGAAAATCGACTTCGGGCATGTGCCTCAGGCCTTCAGCAGGCATGAACGTTACCTGGGGCCCTCCTATAATGATCTTGACGGCAGGGGATAACCTCTTGGCAAACCGGGCCCAGAGCCGTATCTGCTCAATGTTTTCCTGGTATGCAGTGAAGCCGATAGCAAGGGGTTGGTCCGTGTGGATGGCCTTTGCCAGAGCCCTGGGCGTAAGGGGACTATCAGCAAAATCTCCCAGGATCTCTCCTGTGAACCCATGGCTCTTCAGGTGGGCAAGGATTGTAGCTTCAGAAACGGGGATAGTATCCGGGGACTCCACCGGGGCTAGAAGGTTGATATGAATAAA
>JADFWI010000155.1 GCA_015222985.1 Pseudomonadota bacterium
CTGGAGTTCCTCGACCTGGATGAGGACTATAAGGAATGGATTATCTCTTACGTATTCCAAATACAGCGAGAGGCCATAAGGAGGGAAAAAGAAAGGAAGAAAGCCGGAAAATGAGTGATCTCCAACAGACTTTCAACGCATATCCATCGCCAGTATCCAGGGAACTGATGCTGTTGAAAAAGCTCACTGATCACTATTGTGGCGTGTACTTTGTTCGAACCCTTGAAGGATTTGTCCACAACCTCAACGGACCTCTTCAAATCCTTTGGATTCGCTCCGAACAAGTGCAGCAGGATATAGGCAAGCTGCAGAAGATGCTTGAAGGGGCCGATGATGCCGAAGCAGTGGCCTTGTCAGACCGCATGAAACAACGAATAGACTCTTTTGTGAAAGGCCTCGATGATCTAAACGAGAGTCTGGGTTTTCTCACAAGAGATATCCTTGCCAAACGGCGTTCTGAGATCGGGCAGGTGAGAATTAACGAGGTTGTTAAAGACACGCTCACCTTGCTCAAAGCGGACATGTTTTTTAAGCACCGTGTGCAGAAGAGTTTCCGGCTGGATGACAGCCTTCCGAATGTCAGTGGACGATATTCGGATCTTTGTGTGATTATGTTAAACCTGATTCGAAATGCCTTGGAGGCCATGGTGAACTCTGAGGAAAAAGGCCTCACCGTTGAAACTACTAAGCACCAGGACGGTGTTATCATCAATGTACGGGATACGGGTTGCGGTATCTCAGAAGAAGATCGCCCTCGGATATTTGAGGCCTTTTTCACTACGAAGAGGCAAATAGACTACGAAGGCAAGGTCGAGGAACATATGGGGCTTGGTCTCACGCTCGTGTCCCTTTTTCTCGAGGATTGCCAGGGTAATATTGCGTTTGAGAGTGTTTCTGATCAGACAACCTTCACTATTCACCTCCCTTGCCATCCCTAACCGCCAATCGAGACCTTCCTTCCTTGCAAGTGTCAACTTTCGCCCATGGGCATGTCAAAAAAATGGCCATTTGGAAGAAAAAGCCTTAATGTCCCAGGCGCTTATGGCAACCACACAGCCCGAAGTCCCTGAGAAGCACATGTTTCATCTGACATCCTGATTTCTCGAGTCAGAGGCAAATTTTGGTGCGATTAATGCATAATAAAATCCCGATTTTCTAACTGTCGAACCCTTTCTATCAACACATGGAGGCTTTGCCTTACAATGCACAAGAAAATTGGCTAACGATTCAGGACGGTTTTGCCGATAGATAAGAGCAATAGAATATTTTGTATTTATAGGAGCATGCCATGGAGAAGACTCTTTTTTCGACCCCTGAAGTGGCTGGGTGGCTAGGTCTGTTTCATACCACTGTAAGACGATGGATTGAGAAGGGCAGGATCAAGGGTATCAGGGTAGGAAGAAATTATAAGATCCCGGCTGAGGAAGTCGTCCGAATATTGGACACTCATGGTATCGCTTTGCCTGAGGTTGTGAAGATGCACAGGAGAAGGTCGGAAAACAAAGGCAGAGACCTGGCGTCTTACGGGACCTATCATGGTTCTATCCTGCAAAAACTTTTGATTGTTGAGGAGATAGAAAATCCCGCCTTTGTGTGCCGCAAGACATTCATATTGGGAGCTAATCAAGCCTTTGCAGATTTAGTGGGCCACAGCCAGGCGGATTTGATTGGCCTGAATACTGCGGAAGTGATTGATGATGCTTCTCAGGAAGGGCTTGTGGATTTTACCCAAAGGCGAATGCAACACCCTGAAAAAGAGCCTGCAGACTACGTAACCCATCTGAAGAAGGATAGAAACGGGAAGAGGAAGATAAGAATTACGGCTGGATCGCTTAACAACATGAAAGACGTTTTTCTCCTGGTCGTAAGCGATGCGTGAAAAAACGGATCAGCATTGCGATAATTGGAGTTGAAGATGAAAAGAAGAGAGGATATGCAAGAAGGTGTTAAAAAGGTCGTTCGCGATGTGTTTGAGAGCATGTACTTTATGTTTCCTGAGGCGATTGAAGAAGGTGATACAGCGCCTCCTTTGCCCGAGTCATGTTTTAAGGCCGGGGTTGGAGTGAAAAACGGTTCAGAGGTCTTTGTGCTGTATGCTTCTGAAAAACTGGTTATGGATATGGCTAAGAGTCTTTTTGGCACGGACCAACCGATTGAAGAGGCCGATCTGGTCGATACATTCAGAGAGGCTGCCAACGTCATTGGCGGAAACCTTGTGACTGCTCTTGAACTTGACAACAGTGTCGGCCTTGACGTTCCTGATGCAGAAAGA
>JADFWI010000156.1 GCA_015222985.1 Pseudomonadota bacterium
TATTCGATTTGTATACACCTATCCCATTTACAAAGCAACAGTATTCTGCTACAAGTGCCGCATCTGCGTGAAGCTTTTTGGAGGTATATTTCTATAGGTTCTATAACGATCGGTTAATGGCACACGTCCTATGCAACCCGGAAATGTTCTCTTAAAAACCTTAGTGGTGAGCCTTTTTTTCCTTTCGGCATGTGCTCCCTTTCGTGCCCCCAGAAAGGAAAGGGTCCCTCCATCGCCTGAGACCATGCGAGCCCTGGAGCGCTTCGAACAAGCCGAAGAGTTCTCTCAAAAACAGGCCTACCCGGAGGCGCTCGCTATCTACCAGGACTATCTCAGGCGTTTTCCCAAAGGGCCCCTCGTGGACATGGCCATCATGAAAACAGGTTTGCTTTACATGGCTGCGGGTAACTTCCCCCAGGCCCGAAAGGCTTTTCAGCGCCTGCTCTCTCGCTATCGGAAAAGCCCTTTTGTGGAAGACGCCAGATTCAACGTCATACTCACATATTACAAAGAAGGGGACTACAGCTTGGCTGTTAAGCACGCAAGATCTTTCCTGGAGCTTGCAAAGACCCGTGACCAAGAATTTCGTATTCACAATCTCCTGGGATACTGTTACAGCGCCGGCAGACAGTTCAAGGAGGCAATCAGAAGCTATATGGATGCCTATGAACTCAGCTCGCCGCAAGGGCGCCCAGAAATCCTGAGCAAAGTGAAGGAAGTCATCACCTACCTGAAGGAACCGGAATTGAATTTCCTCCTCGGCATTTATGGAGACAGGATACCCGGCGGCTATTTGCGCCTTCAACTGGCAAAGCAATATGCAGCAGAAGACCTCATTGAGTCTGCTATGGCCGTCCTCTCCGATTTTATGAGCCTATTCCCGGATCATGACGGGCTTGAGACCGCAACGGCCCTCATCGAGGAATTAGACTCAAGATCCATAGTGGATCGCTTCTTGATCGGTTGCATCCTCCCCCTGAGCGGACCCTACGGGACCTTTGGGAACCGCGCCCTGACGGGCATTGAGCTTGCCCTCGATCTGTTCAACGCACAACCCCATGTCCACCCGGTTCGATTGCTTGTCAGGGATTCAAAAGGAGATCCAAATGAAGCTGTGATGGCGCTTGAAACTCTGGTTCTTAAAAACGGTGTGGCAGGAATCATCGGACCCATGATCACGTCAGAGTCTGCTGCCATAAAGGCCCAAGCCCTTAAAGTCCCCATTATGACCCTTACACAAAAATCGAGCATCACCCAAATGGGGGATTACGTGTTTCGAAACTTCTTGACGTTGTCCCTACAGGTTGAGGCCATTGTGGACTATGCAGTAAAAGACCTGGAATTTGAGAAATTCGCTATCTTTTACCCTGATGAACGATACGGCATCTCCTTTATGAACCGATTCTGGGATGAACTAATATTAAATGGCGCTGAAATAGTCGGGATTGAATCGTACGCACCCGATCAGACTGATTTTGGTGACGCCATCAAAAGACTGGTAGGGCTCTATTACCCCCGACCGGAAGAACCTCCGGAAGAAGATATGGGCGACGAATTAGAACCCTGGGACATGTTTTTGGCGCCTCAAGAAGAGGATAAAGCCGGCTGGCCTGACCTGGACCAACCTGATGACCCGTCTGATGACACAACCTATGATACAACCGACCAAGACGAAAAGCCGCAGGAGGAGGAAGAGGAAGAAGAACCTCAGCCAATCATTGATTTTCAGGCCATTTTCATCCCTGACAGTTTTGAAAAGATAGGCCTTATCACGCCCCAGCTTTTATTTCATGACGTGGCGGGGGTTCTTTTGCTGGGAACCAATCTGTGGCATTCGGACAAACTCATGAAAATGGCTCGGGGCTATGTCCAGGGAGCCATTCTGCCGGAAGGTTTTTTCGCAGACAGCCCGTCGCCCGAAGTCCAGGATTTTGTCAACAACTATGACGAAGTTTTCGGAAAAATTCCGGCCTACCTGGAAGCTCAAGCCTACGATGCAGCCTGGATTCTCTTTCAAGCAGTCAATCAACCCCAGGTTCGATCCAGGCGCACCCTGAAAATGGCCCTCATGGAGGTCAATGACTTCCCGGGCGTGACAGGTCTTACCTCTTTTGACCAGACCGGAGACGCGCAAAAAGACCTCTATCTTCTTACGGTGGAGGGCAGCCGCTTTGTCCAGATAAGGCCATGACCAACATCCTCTACGGAGCATACACCCTTCTGGGCAGCGGCCTGCTGGTGTCATGTCTCCCGCCCTTTTTCATCTATACACGCCTCAGCGGGCGTCACGGCGAAAATCTGAAAGAACGTTTAGGATATCTGCCCCGGAAGATTGCCCGAGACCTTCCGGGCTCGCCCAGAATCTGGCTTCATGCAGTCTCCCTGGGAGAGGTCAAGGTGGCAGCGCCAATTATTGAGGCCTTCAGGCGACTCATGCCTGCCTGTTCTGTCATTGTCTCAACAACCACGAAACACGGCCGCGAACTGGCAAGAAACACCTTCGAAAAGGACGTTCCCGTAGTATACGCGCCGGTTGATTTTGTTGGTTCGGTGCGCAAGGCGCTTTCCCGGGTACGTCCTGACGTTCTGGTTTTTCTGGAAACCGAAATCTGGCCAGCATGGCTTTCCGAAGCCCGACAAATGGGAATAAGAACCGCCTTGATCAATGGCCGAATCTCCACGAGATCCATTGGAATCTATCTCAAGTTTCGCCCCTTTTTCCGGGAAGTCTTGAAAAACATCGATGTCTTCAGCATGATTCTGGAAGAAGATGCCCTTCGTATCAGGGCCATAGGCGCTGATACGGACAGAGTCATGGTAAACGGCAATGCCAAATATGACTTTCTGGCCACCCTTACAAAACCTGCAAGCAAGGCAGCAATGCAACGGACCTTGAACCTTGATGCTTCCCACCAGGTCCTCGTTGCTGGGAGCACCCGTGAGGGCGAGGAGGAGATGATCCTGGATGCCTATGAAAGAATCCTCAGAAAATTCCCTGATACGGTCCTGGTCATCGCACCAAGGCACATTGAAAGGGTGCCTGTCATCGGATCAATCCTTAAGCGACGGGGTTTTGGTTATCAGCTCCGAAGCGATCTTGAGAGCGTTACAGCAAAACGCACGGAGCCGGTCGTTATATTTAATACTTTTGGGGAGCTCTTTAATCTCTATAGTGTCGGAACCATCGTATTCTGCGGGGCAAGCCTTGTGCCCCTGGGCGGACAAAATCCCCTGGAACCGGCCGCCTGGGAAAAAGTGGTCTTTTACGGCCCCTCCATGGAAGACTTCCGGGATGCAAAGGCGCTGTTGGAGGAGGCAGGGGCGGGTATAGAGGTGTCGAGCCCTGACATGTTGGCCGAAAAGGCTATCTGGTTTCTAAACCATCCGGATTCTTTAAAAACCTACGGAATGCGCGCCCGCCAAGCCGTCATGAGAAACCGTGACGCGGCAGAAAAACACGCTGAGGCAGTTCGTCGATTAGTCTCTTTATGATTCCCTCATCCAACCCTCAATCAGAAAATCACCCCATGGCCCGGGCCCTGTCGTTCATGGAGCGGGTTTTCGGGTTTCGGCAGTTTCGACCAGGACAAGACAAGATCCTGGAATCTGTCCTGTCCGGTGAGGACGCTCTCGTGATCATGCCCACTGGCGGCGGTAAGTCCCTGTGCTACCAACTGCCGGCCTTTCTCAGGCCAGGCATCACGCTTGTGATCTCACCCCTGATTGCCCTTATGAAGGATCAGGTGGACACCCTTGGCGTGCTGGATCTGCCGGCAACTGCCATTCACAGTCTGATGGGGCTGAGAAAACAGGAAGAGGCCCTCAAGCAAATCGCCGCCGGCAGCATCAAGCTGGTCTATGCCTCTCCGGAAAGACTGAGAAATCGCCTGTTCATTGAGGCAGTGAAACAGAGCGCCGTCTCCATGGTCGCTGTGGATGAGGCACACTGCATCTCACAGTGGGGCCATGATTTCAGACCCGATTATTTGAGGATCAGCGAAGCCCTTGACCTTCTCGGCCGCCCCCAAACCATCGCCCTTACCGCCACTGCAACTGACAAGGTCCGCTCTGACATCGTGGAGCAGTTGAGGCTGCGAGCTCCCAGGCAATTTGTCACCGGCTTCGACCGCCGCAACCTTTTCTGGGAAGTCCTTCAGACCGGTAATGAGAAAGCAAAGCTCGCCGTTATCAGGCAACGCCTGGCAAACCTTTCCGGCGCTGCCATTGTCTATGCCGGCACAAGAAAAAAGGTGGAGGGCATCGTTACAAAGCTCCAACAGCAACGCATAAGCGCAGAAGCATACCATGCCGGGCTGGACGAGGCTGAGAGGACGAGGGTTCAGGAAAACTTCATGGGTGGCCGTTCCAGTGTGGTAGTGGCCACAAATGCTTTTGGCATGGGCATTGACCGCTCAGACATCCGCACGGTGATCCATCACTCGTTTCCGGGGACAATTGAAGCCTACTACCAGGAAGGCGGCCGGGCCGGTCGAGACGGAGAACCAGCGACCTGTCTGCTTCTTTACAGCCCCGCAGACAGGAGGCTGCAGGAATTCTTTATCGAAGCGCGCTATCCGCCCCGCGAGGTCGTATTTGCTGTGTATGAAATGCTCTTGAACCACTCCGAAAATGTCCTCTGGCTCACCTATCGCGAAATTGCCGAAATAAGCGAAAACAAAGTCTCGGAGATGGCCGTGGCCTCGTGCGTCAAGATCCTGGAAGATGCCGGCGCCCTTCAGAGGCTTAATCGGTATGATAAGCTGGCAGAGCTCTATCTTCATGTGAGGCCTCAAGAGCTTCTGTCCGGACTTTCACCAAGGGCGAGAACCAAGAAAAGCCTGATCAATGCCCTGAGCAGGCTTTACAGTGAACAGGAACTCACGGAAGGGGTCGGGTTTGTCCCCAATGATCTGGCCTCAAGGGCGGGCCTTTCTCTTGACGCTTTCAGAAGAACCCTCTCCGAGATGGCCGCCCGTGATGAAGCCACCTATATCCCGCCCTTTCGCGGCCGTGGGCTCCGCATCATCAAGCGTACGGAGCCTGCGCAACTGGACATCGATTTTCAGGCCCTTCAGGTCAAAAAGGCATACGAGCTGGAAAAGCTGGATCAGGTCATGGCATACGCCGGCAGCCAGGAGTGCCGCAGGGCATTTCTGCTCCGCTATTTCGGTGAAGCTCTCAAGGGCGGCAGATGCAACGCCTGCGATGTCTGCCAGAAGCCCGTTCACAAGCCCGGGCCGCAAACGCCTGTCTCCGATCCTGTAATAGCCGTCAAGGTCCTGAGCGGTATTGCCAGGATGAAAGGACGTTTCGGCCAAGCCATGGCCGGCAAGGTGCTCACGGGCTCCCAGGATCGCATGGTTTTTCAGTTCGACTTGCAGCGCCTCTCCACTTATGGGCTTCTTTCAGAATACACGCAGGCTCAAGTACAAGAATGGATCAAGGAACTCATCTCCCTCGGATGCATCGCTTCCCGGAGGATCTCCATGGGAGCAAAGATATATCCGGTGCTGGATCTCACCGGCCGTGGTCACGATGTCATGATAGGAAAGGAACAGATACTCCTCTCTCATCCGCCGGAGGCGGACGAAAGGCCTGTGTCTCCTGAAGGGCCCGTGGCGACGAAATCACAAATGGAGATCTTCAACCGGCTCAGGGTGCTTCGTTCCAAGCTGGCTCAAAAGGAAGGACTGCCAGCCTACTGCATCTTTCAGGATCGCACCCTGCGGGAAATGAGCAGGGTACTCCCAAAAACTCGGGATGATCTCCTGGACATTGTCGGGGTCGGCGAGGTGACGTTAAGAAAATACGGCAGGCAGTTCCTTGAGCTAATCGAGAAAATAGGAAATAAACTGTAAACCTGCAGCTCATCCCGCGCCCGTTAGCCCCTTGAAATAGAAAACGTAACTACTCGCGTAGTCAGGCTGAAGCTGTTTAGACTGAAGGCTGAAGGGGTCAGAAAAGCACGATTGCCGTACTTTGGCGGAAATATCTGATTCTTGCA
>JADFWI010000015.1 GCA_015222985.1 Pseudomonadota bacterium
AAGCGGAAAAGAACAGAATCCACCTAGTTTCCTGTATCGTAAGTTCGTGCAGTTAGAGCATCCAGCCCATTGCCTTGCGAAGAGCCTGCAGTTGCACCCAGGCTCAAGGTTCAAGGCACAAGCGACGGGAACTTTACACAGCCTTTCTTTTCCTTGAGTCATAAGCCATTTGAATACTTTCCTTGTACTTATGTCTTGACTGTTTGTAAAGGCGAGGATAAGCTGAAAAAAGGCGAGAGATCATTTGAGGAGAAATGCATGTACCGTGAGAACTACATAAATTCCCTCCGGGCGGAACTTGTAGAGATGGTGGCGGATCATTTGACGCCAGTGGCTCTGCGCTACGGATATAGCGACGTACCGCTGGAGGCCAATATCAAGTGGCGTCCCCAGGTGCTCGTCCTGGGCAATTACTCGTCGGGCAAGTCGACGCTGATCAACGAATTCCTCGGGGCAGACATCCAGGCCACCGGCCAGGCCCCTACAGACGATTCATTCACCATTATTACTTGCGATGATTCAGCATCCGCCGGCGATAGCGACGAGGTGCGTATTACTGAGGAACGGGACGGCAAGTTTCTGCTCAACGACCCGGAGTACCCGTTTGAAACGTTGAAAAAACACGGGCTGCGGTTTGCCTCGCACTTTCGCCTCAAGAAAGTGAACTCGCCGTTTTTGGAAACTCTTACTCTAATCGACACACCTGGAATGCTTGATAGTATTACCGAACGGGATCGCGGTTACAACTACCAGGAAGTGATCGGCGACCTGGCACAAATGGCCGATCTCGTGCTGGTCGTCTTTGATCCTCACAAGGCGGGAACCGTGCGTGAGGCATACATAAGCATCAGGGAGACATTGCCGACCCGTACATTTGAAGACCGGGTTCTCTTCGTATTGAACCGCATTGATGAATGCACGTCCCTGACCGATTTGCTGCGGGTGTACGGAACCCTTTGCTGGAACCTGTCGCAGATAACAGGGCGCAAAGACATCCCCATGATTCACCTGACGTACTCTCCGCGAGCAACAGCCGCTTCTGTGGATGGACTTGACGGCGAAAGGAATTATCTTAAGAACCTCGAAAACCAGCGTGATGAGTTGAAAAAAGCCATTTTGCACGCCCCACGCCACCGCCTCGACCATTTGGCCACGTTCGTTGAGACCCACGGAGAGCGCCTGGCTCATTTTCTCGAGACACTGATTAGCTACCGCAGGGCGTTTCGGATGTTCCGGATCAAGCAAGGACTGATCGGGCTTCTTGTCGGCGTGCTGTGCGGGGCAGCGGCAACTTTTGCAATGATGACGTATGGCATTTCCAGCATGGATCAGCGTATGCTGCTGGCTGCCGGAGGGGGTGTCGGACTGGCGGTCCTGTTTTTCTGGATGACATTTCCGCTGAAGTTTCTTGCGTCCCGGTTTCACCGCAATCATCTGAACGATTTCGACAAACTGACACCTTTAGAGAGTCAGACCAGGCGAGACAACTGGCAGGCAATCCGACACCTGGCGTATGCTTACCTGAAGAAGACTGCTGGGCGATTTTCGCTCAGGGGGGTTAAGCAAGAATACCGCGCCGTATGCAGGGTTCGTGACAAGGGCGCCCGGGAGATTCGTGAAGCTTTGAACGAACTGGCCGCCATGAGTGACGATGAGCCTGCGACAAGTGAAGATTCTGGATTTTCCCAGAAGGCTCCTCAGGAGAAAACAAGAGGACAAGTCAATAGATAGACAAAAGAAGGAGGAAAGCCAATGGACGCTACAGAAGCAACCACTGTACTATCCCGCAAGAAGATTGCCATCCGTCTCCTTTACACTATATTTTTTGTCATCGTGTTGGAAATCCTCAAGACGATTATCCAGGTAGCCGTTCTGTTTCAGTATGTATACCTTATTATCACACAGACTTACTGCAATCCGGTAATAGCGTTTTCCAATAAGGTTTCGGTCTATGCTTACAGGGTCATGCGATACATCACGTTGAACGAGAACATGCGCCC
>JADFWI010000157.1 GCA_015222985.1 Pseudomonadota bacterium
GGGCAAAGGCCAATGCTTGTTCGTTCTTTGAGGTCATTTTGTATCACGTTCCTTTCGCTGGACCTGGATTGTTGAAAAGCTGTTTTCCTTTTTGGATTTGCCTGTGAAGGGAAGATGGGGTTTAGTCAAAATACCAACACATGCAGTTACTGGGGAAGATAACATAACCCTATTTTTTCTCTCGGGTGTGCAAAACAGATAGCAACTCAGACGTTTTGATCAAAGATGGACAGATCCTATATGATAACTACCTGACAATGTCAAGGAGATTTTGGGTCAAAAAGCGCTTGACAAATTTGCTTGGAGAGGATAATAGGCACTTTCGGAGTGACGCCTTCCATAGTTTTGTTTGCTTATATAGATGCAGACGCAATAGTTCATCCCTAACCGTCTCTTTAAGATATCCTTATGCTTGGCATAAGGATGACAGGAGTTGTGATATGGCAAGTGGTAAAGATGTTGTCGGTTCGGTTCTGGTTGTAGGCGGCGGCATCGCCGGGATGCAGGCTGCCCTGGATCTGGCCGATTCAGGGTACTATGTTCATCTTCTGGAAAAAAACTCGGCTATCGGCGGCGGCATGGCCCAGCTCGACAAGACCTTCCCCACCAACGACTGCGCTATGTGAATTATCTCGCCTAAGCTGGTCGAGGTCGGCCGGCATCTCAACATCAATCTGATCACCTGCGCTCAACTTGAAAGTGTCTCTGGCGAGGAGGGCCGTTTCCAGGTAACGGTTCGCAAGCGGCCCAGGTACGTCGATATGGACAAGTGCACGGCCTGTGGTCTCTGTGTCGAGAAGTGCCCGACGGTGGTAGTGGATAAATTCAACGAGGGCCTGGGGAAGCGCAAGGCAATTTACAAGCTCTATCCACAAGCCATCCCCTCTGGTTATGCCATTGACGCTGAGAACTGCCGTTTTTTGGGCCATGGGAAAAAATGCCAGATCTGTGCCAAACTCTGTCCTGCCGGTGCGATTGATTACGAGCAGAAAGATGAAATGCTGAACCTTGAAGTCGGTTCGGTTATTGTGGCTGCCGGGTTCAAGGCATTTGATCCCTCCGGGTTTGAGACTTACGCCTATGCCAGCCATCCGAATGTTGTAGACTCCATGCAGTTTGAACGGCTCTTGAGCGCCGGCGGCCCGACTGCCGGTCACCTGGAAAGACCTTCTGACCTGGCTGTTAGTGAAGAGATTGCCAAGGCAGAGAAACGGCTGAAAAAACTTGGCCGCGAGTTAAAGCAGCTCGAAAAGAAGCACAGCAAGTCCACTGACGAGGTAGTCGAGCAGTTTAAGGCAGGAGCCGAAGGCGAGGATTACGAACGCTGGGCCTCCATGGCTGAAAGGCTTGCTGCCTCGGAGAGCAAACTCGCCGACCTCAAAGAAAAGGAGGCAGGGGCCCGTCCTCCCGCAAAGATCGCCTGGCTCCAGTGCGTGGGGTCTCGAGACTTAAACAAGTGCGACAATGCGTACTGCTCAGGTGTGTGTTGTATGTATGCCATCAAGGAAGCCGTTATTGCCAAGGAGCACAGCAAGGATCCGCTCGATACTGCCATATTTTATATGGACATGCGCACCCACGGCAAGGAGTTCGATGATTATTACAACCGGGCTCAACAAGGTGGTGTCCGTTTTGTACGGTGCCGGGTGCACACAATTACCCCTGTACCTGACTCAGACAACCTGCATATCTGTTATGTAACCGATGATGGCAAGCTTGAAAAAGAAGAGTTTGACATGGTGGTGCTCTCTGTCGGCCTTGAGGCTCCGGCCAGTGCGGCAGAGCTGGCAGATAAGCTCGGATTCGATCTGAATCAGTACAAATTTGCCCAGACTGGAAGCTTTGCCCCTGTTAGCACATCTTGTGCCGGGATCTATGCCTGCGGGGCATTACAGGGCCCAAAAGATATTCCATTTTCAGTGATGGAGGCATCGGCTGCTGCCGGTGCGGCAGCCAGCAGGCTTGCCGGGGCGCGTCACAGCCTGGTTAAGGAAAAGGTCTTCCCTGAGGAGCGGGATGTGAGCGCTGAGGCGCTTCGCATTGGGGTTTTTGTTTGCAACTGCGGGGTGAATATAGGCGCCGTGGTGCGTGTCCCTGAAGTGGCCGAATATGCGAAAACGCTTCCGAACGTGGTGTATGTCCAGGAGAATCTCTTCTCCTGTTCCCAGGATGCCATAGAGCAACTGATACAGGTAATCAAGGAGCAGAACCTAAACCGGGTAGTGGTGGCATCCTGCTCGCCGCGCACACATGAGCCACTCTTTCAGGAAACCCTGCGCAACAGCGGCCTGAACAAGTACCTTTTCGAGCAGGTCAATATTAGAGACCAGTGCTCCTGGGTACATTCGAACAATCCAGATGCTGCCACCGTAAAAGCAAAGGACCTGGTGCGGATGGCAGTCGCCCGGGGCTCCCTCATCGAACCGTTGCCCGTGCCGTCTGCGCCGGTTACACCGTCTGCTCTGGTGCTAGGCGGCGGCGTGGCCGGAATGGTCTCCGCCCTTAATCTTGGCCAGCAGGGATTCAAGGTCCACCTTGTCGAAGAGAAGGAACGCTTGGGTGGTCAGGCCCTAAAGTTGAATAAAACCTGGAGGGGCGAAAATATCTCCGACTTCGTGAGCAAACTCATAGATGACGTAAACGGCAATGAGAACATAGATGTCCACCTCAACGCAAAAGTAAAGGAGGCTTCCGGCTTTGTCGGCAACTTCAAAACCAGCATCAGTTCGAATGGTGGAGGGGATGTCTTGGAGGTGGAGCACGGCGCGGCAATCCTGGCGACCGGTGCCCATTCCATCAAGCCGGATGAGTACCTTTACGGCAAGAACGAGCGTGTCTTCCGTTGGCACGAGATTGATAAGGCGTTGGAGACGGATCTCGTAAGAAACGCCAGCAGTGCGGTTTTTATCCAATGTGTGGGCTCGCGGCAGCCGGACCGTACGTATTGTAGCAAGATTTGCTGCACCTTCTCGGTTCAGAAGGCGGTCGAGCTAAAAGAGTTGAACCCGGACATGGATGTCTACATTCTCTATCGGGACATGCGAACCTATGGGGAACGCGAGGATCTCTATAGAGAAGCTCGAGCACGCGGTGTGATTTTTGTCCGCTACGACCTGGAGAACAAACCGGTTGTAAAGGAAACAGATGGAGGGTCCTTAGAGGTCACGGTGATGGATCACGTGCTCGGCAGACCGCTTACCCTCAAACCTGACTTTATCACACTTGCCACAGCCATCTACACTCGTGGTATCGAGGAACTGGGCAGGATGTTCAAGGTATCGATCAGCAAGGACAACTTCTTCCTCGAGGCCCACATGAAGCTGCGGCCCGTGGACTTTGCAACCGATGGTGTGTTTGTCTGCGGCATGGCCCATTACCCCAAGCCGATTGAAGAAAGCATTGCCCAGGCCCTGGCGGCTGCGGCCCGCGCAGCAAACATATTGTCCCAGAAAACCGTGGAAGTAGAGCCTATTGTATCGGTCGTTGACCAGGAAATGTGTATTGGATGCGGTCTGTGTGAGATTTGTTGTCCCTTTGGTGCCATACGCCTTGTCAAGATAGAGGGAACAGGGTACAGGGCTGAAAATATCTCGGCATTGTGTAAGGGTTGCGGGAGCTGCGCCGCAGCTTGCCCGCAAAAGGCTATTGATATGAATCATTTCCGCGATTCACAGATCTTTGCGTCAATCCAGGCAGGCGGGGCAGCGGCCTAGCAGAAACAGGAGACAGGTAATGAGTGAAGCATTTGAACCGAAAATCCTGGCATTCTTGTGTAACTGGTGTGCCTACGCAGGTGCAGATTTGGCGGGTGTCTCCCGCCTCCAGTATCCCCCTGCGATTCGTGTAGTCCGGGTGATGTGTTCTGGCAGGGTTGATCCCCTTTTCGTGGTGAAGGGTTTAAAGAACGGGTTTGACAGCGTTTTTGTCTCCGGGTGACACCCCGGAGACTGTCATTACCTGGATGGTAATTTCTATGCTGAAAAAAGGATGGAGGCGGTTGAGTATCTGCTGGATCTCGCCGGGATTGGACGAAAGCGGATGAAGCTTTGTTGGGTCAGTGCAGCCGAAGGGCAGTTGTTCGTCGATTACGTGACCCAATTCAGCGAACAAACCCAGGAATTGGGGCCTTTTAGTCCGGACGAGTTCAAAGTTCCGCTGGCTGCTGTTGAACAGACCCTAGATTCGCCCCGCATCCGATGGCTGTTGGGGATGAGCAGGCAGCTCACCGAGCGTGAGAACGTCTATCATGAAAAAGTGGATCCGGAAGAATACAAAGGGCTGCTTCATGAGGCCATAGAAGAGGAATATGAGAAGGCCATGGTTTTAGAAGTAATCAAGGAAGGCCCCCAGTTAGTGCGGGAAATTTCCGGAAGGATCGGATTGCCGAAGCCAAGGGTCTCTTTCTGGATAAGTCAATTGAGAAATACCGGCCAGGCAGCAATAGAGGGGTATGATAAGACTACCCCCAAGTTCGTCGCTCTGGCTGCATAGTACAAAGAATCACAAAATAACTAAACGTCTCGGAATTTCTACAACATGTCAATATCATAGCTGTTTATTTGCTTAGTTGGGAATTCGGAAAAGGAACGATAATTGTGAGCGAAGCGAATTAAGTTCTAACCAATAACGAATATAGACAGGTGAGAAACAGATGGAAAAGATAGGCAGTGTGATTGTCATCGGGGCCGGGATTGCAGGAATGCAGGCCTCCCTTGATCTGGCAGATGCAGGTTATTACGTGCATCTGGTTGAGCGATCTCCGACCATTGGCGGCTTAATGTCAGAGTTGGACAAGACCTTTCCAACAAATGATTGCACTATGTGAATTATCTCGCCCAAGCTGGTCGAGGTCGGCCGGCATCTTAACATCAATATTATCACGAACACCGAGGTTGAGTCCCTTGAAGGTGAACCGGGACATTTTAGGGCAACACTAAAGACTGTTCCCCGGCACATTGATCCTGATAAGTGTACGGGTTGCGGGCTGTGCGCGCAGGCCTGCCCTATGACCGCCCCAAGTGAATACAACCGTGGTTTTGAGCACAGGGCTGCCATTTACATCAAGTTCGCTCAAGCGGTGCCCCTGGCTTATACCATTGATCGGGATCTGTGCATCGGCTGCGGACTCTGTGAAAAGGTGTGTCTGGCTGAAGCAATCCAGTATGATGAGGAACCGAAAAAGAAGGAGCTGGAAGCAGGAGCAGTGGTCCTGGCCGTCGGTAATGATGCGTTTGATCCGCGCGGTCTGGATGTTTACGGGTATGGGGAATTCCCCAATGTGGTCACCAGCATGGACTTTGAGCGCATTTTGTGCGCCACAGGCCCCTATCGAGGGCATGTGCACAGGCCCTCGGACCTGAAAGAACCTGAAAAGATTGCCTGGTTGCAGTGCATTGGTTCCAGGGATACACATGAATGTAGCCACCCTTATTGCTCATCCGTTTGTTGTATGTATGCCATCAAAGAGGCCGTTATTGCCAAGGAGCATTCCGTGCATCCCCTGGATACGGCCATCTTTTATATGGATATGAGGACCTATGGGAAGGACTTCGAGAAATATTATGACCGTGCCAGGGAAGAGGAAGGAGTCAGGTTCATCCGCTGCCGGATCCATTCTGTTGAGGAGGACCGTGAGACCAATGACCTGATACTTCGGTATGCCGATGAAAGCGGTAACATGCAGGTCGAGACATTCGATATGGTGGTACTTTCCGTGGGGCTTAAGACTCCCAAACGGCTTGTGGAAGTGGCCAAACTTCTCGATATCGAGCTGGATAAGGACAGTTTTGTTGAGACAGGGGCCTTTACTCCTGTGGAGACATCCAGAAAGGGGGTTTACGTCTGCGGAACCTTCCTTGAACCCAAGGATATTCCCTGTTCGGTTATGGAGGCGAGCGCTGCTGCCTGTGGAGCAGAAGAGGTTCTGTCGGATGTACGGGGCACACTGGTTAAGGAAAAGACCTATCCTGAAGAGACAGACGTATTCAGTCAGGAACCCCGGACCGGGGTCTTTGTGTGCAACTGCGGTATCAACATTGCGGGATACCTGGATGTGCCGGCGGTGACCGAATACGCCCGAACCCTGCCCGGGGTAGTTTATGCTGAGCATAACCTCTTCACCTGTTCACAGGATACCCAGGTGATGATAACAGAGGTGATCAAACGGGAGGGGTTGAACCGGGTGGTGGTGGCTTCCTGCACGCCCAAGACCCATGAGCCTATGTTTCAGGAGACGCTGAGGGATGCAGGTCTGAACAAGTACCTGTTCGAAATGGCCAATATTCGCAATCAGTGCTCCTGGGTCCACAGCCATGACTGGGACAAGGCAACCGAGAAGGCAAAGGATCTGACCCGTATGGCGGTTGCCAGGGCCCAACTGATACAGGTCTTACCCCAACCCACCGTTTCGGTAGACCACAAGGCCCTCGTGATCGGAGGCGGTGTCTCAGGTATGACGGCGGCCCTTGCGCTGGCCGATCAGGGGTTCCATACATACCTTGTGGAGCAGGCGAATGAATTAGGTGGAAATGCCCTTAAGCTCATCCATACCTGGCGTGGAGAAGAGATCTCCGGCCGGATCAAGGAAATGGTCAAGCAACTAAAAGATCATCCTTTGGTCGATGTGTACACCGGAGCTACGATCAAAGAGGCGAGCGGATTCATTGGGAATTTTGAAACCACTATCACGCAGAACGGCTCTGATATCAAGCTCGAGCACGGAGCCGTGATCGTGGCGGTCGGCGCCGAGGAATACAAGCCTACTGAATACCTTTATGGCGAAGATGACAGGGTTTTGACAGCCCTTGACCTGGATTCGGCCATCAGCAGCAAAGAAGAACGGATAGCAAAGGCCAAAACTGCTGTCTTTATCCAATGTGTGGGATCACGGGAACCGGAAAGGCCTTACTGCTCCAAGGTCTGCTGCACCCATACAATGCAATCGGCTTTGCAGCTAAAGGAAATGAATCCGGAAATGGATATCTATGTCCTTTACCGGGATATCCGCACCTACGGACAGCGAGAGGAGCTGTATAGAGACGCAAGAAATCGCGGCGTGATTTTTATCAGGTACGATCTGGAGCAAAAACCTGAGGTCAAGAAAAACGGAGACGGGATCTCAGTGCGGGTAAAAGATCCTATACTTGGGCGGGATGTTGAGATTAATTCTGACTTCGTAGTCCTCGCCTCTGCCATCGTGCCCAGGGACAACTCACTTCTATCCGAAATGTTCAAACTGGCCCTCAACAACGAAGGGTTCTTCCTGGAGGCCCATCCCAAACTTGCGCCAGTGGAGTCCGCTACAGCAGGTATTTTGCTGGCAGGCATGGCCCATTATCCCAAGCCGGTTGAAGAGAGCATCGCACAGGCGAAGGCAGCGGCTTCAAGGGCCTCTGTAGTGCTGTGCAAGGATGAACTCACGATTGAAGGCGTTATCTCACACGTAAACGAGCTTATGTGCCGTGGTTGCGGCAAGTGTGTGGAGGCCTGCCCCTACGGTGCCATTGCTGTGGAGGAACGCGAAGACGGTAAGAGCACGGCCTCCGTTCAGGGGGCCCTTTGCAAGGGTTGTGGCGCTTGCGCGGTGGCGTGTCCTACCGGGGCCGCAGCTCTCATGCATTTTACGGACGATCAAGTGCTTACTATGGTCGAGGCTGCCCTCGCCATGTAGACTCAGATGAAGGAAGAGAGATCATGAGTGAAGAGTACGAGCCAACAATTATTGCTTTTTGCTGCAACTGGTGCGCTTACAGCGCCGCGGACCTGGCGGGCGTCAGCCGTATGGAATATCCCGCGAATGTACGAATCATCCGGCTGATGTGTACGGGCCGGGTCAACCCTAACTTTATCCTGAAGGCATTTGAGCGGGGTGCCGATGGCGTACTGGTGAGTGGCTGACACATCGGCACCTGTCAATACCAGGATGGTAATGTGAAAGCGCAACGGATCGTCGAGATGGTGCGTCAATTGGTGGCCCTGCTGGGAATTGAGGATGAACGCCTCGCTTTGGAGTGGGTTTCGTCTGCGGAAGGAGCCCGCTTTGCCGAAGTAGTCACCTCTTTTACCCAGAAGATCAAGGAGTTGGGAAAGTCTCCGCTGCGGCTGGCGGCATGAACGTGAACTTATGGGCTTCGCCCAATCGGATTGGAGTGCCAACAAAAGGTCTGCAATTTGAACGCGGTGTAGCAATTCCGAAAGGTTAAGTGCCAATGGGGGCTAGATAATGAACATTGAAGCATTAGTGAATGAAACCAAGGCTTACTACTGTCTGGACTGCGGCGTCTGTACGGGTAGTTGCCCTGTAGCGAGGTGTACACCTACGTTCTCACCCCGCCTGATGGTCGAAAAGGCGCTTATGGGCAAGGCCGAGGATTTCCTGATGGATCCGGATGTGTGGTCCTGTCTGACATGCGCCCGGTGTACCCATAGATGCCCGGCAGATATAGACTACCTGGGATTTGCCAGGGGGATCAGAGAGGAGGCCCTGAAACTGGGCAATAAGCCTACCCCTGCCCACAATGGTGTGCTCCAGACCATTATGGATATACAGACATCCGGCATCAAGCAGGATAAGATTGCCTGGGCAAAGGAGGCTGGCAGTATTGCAGACAAAGGGGAGTATTTCTACTTTGTGGGCTGCCTCCCCTATTTCAATGTCGTTTTTGAAGATTATCATTCGCACACTCTAGATATCGGTAGAAATGTCATAAAAATACTCAACAAATTGGGGATCGAACCGGTGGTGAGTAACGATGAAAAATGCGGTGGGCATGATATGCTGTGGAATGGGGAAGTTGAGACCTTCAAGAAGTTGGCCGCGGCCAACATTGAAGTGATCAAGAAAGCAGGCAGCAAGAAAGTCATCTTCCATTGTCCTGAAGGATATTTTATCTTCAAGGAGTATTATACAAAATACTTCGGGGACCTCGGTTTTGAGGTTGTCCAATTTTATGATTTTCTGGCTGAGAAA
>JADFWI010000158.1 GCA_015222985.1 Pseudomonadota bacterium
ACCACACACTGATAGTTAGCGATCTTCTTATCCTCGATCTTGATCCAGTGACCTAATGCGCCACGAGGCGCCTCAAAAAAGCCAGCTCCTTCGCCCGTCTTTGGCGGTTCATAGTGGGCCGTATCGTGGATCTTGAATCCCGGTTTGGTCATTTCCGCAAGCAACTCATCGCACCACTTGTAGCAGGCGTTTACGAGCAGCTTGGTTTCAATGGCCCTGGCCGCATGACGTGCCACTGCCCCGGGTTTTACGCCCTTCTTGACCAACCCCAGGACATCAGGGTTCTTGGCCACGAGCATCCTTGCAAGCGGGCCGACCTCCATAGGCTTGTCCTTGTAGCGAGGCGCCTTGACAAAGGTATAGGCCTCCTTCTTGTCAAGGTCAAAGACCTGCTCGCCATTGTAAGGATGCTGGGGTTTATCATCTCTGTACCAGCCGTATTTCACCGACTCGGTGATCTTGCCAGGATCAAATCTGCGAACCTTGATATTGGCCGGGTTCAGATCGGTGATCTCTCCGGCCGGGAAGACCAGGCTCTTTCCTTCCTTATCCAATTCAAGGGCGCCATAAGACAGATAATTGTAATGGCCGCCACCCAGACCCATCTTAGCCAATGGAAATAGAGGGCCTGTCCCGAAGGCAAGCACGTCCGGGATATAGACCTCGTTGACGAACTTGGCCTGCTCATCGAGCATGGTGCGAAATTTGGCAACCATGTTGACGTCAGGATACTGCGTACAGCCCCCAACTACAAGGCTCTGGTAGTGAGGCTGCCTGCCGCCGAAAATCGCACCCATATTTCTGGCCTTGGCCTGCATGGCAAGGGCATCAATGTAGTGCTTCACCGCCGAAATGACCATGTCGGGGTCCTTCACACAAAACTCGTCCGGCTTATACCGGGGGGTGAGGGGAAAGGTGTCATTTGACTTGACCAGGCCGACTATCTTGTCTTTGACGGCATTCAGGGCCTTGTCCTTACCCTTGTACTCGGCCACTGCCATGATATCGATATAGTCAAGGGCGCTCAGGTGGTAAAAATGGAGAACATGGTCATAGATAAATTGCGCGCCCATGGCCAGGTTCCTCAAAAGGGTCCCGCCCCAGGGCACGTTTGCCCCAAAGGCTTCATCCAGGGCCCTTATACTTGCCATCTGATGAACGCTGAAACATACGCCACAAAAGCGGCTCGTTACAAAGGGCGCATCTCTTGGATCTCTTCCCTGAAGAAGGGCCTCAAATCCCCGGGCCATGGTGCCGGTGCTCCACGCGTCTTTGACTTTGCCGTTTTCGATCTCGACTGTTATGCCAAGATGTCCCTCGATTCTAGTAATCGGATCAACCGTAATCTTCTTTCCCATCTTCTACCACCTCCTTTCATACCTTTTCTGTTAATGGCGGAATCAAGCCGGCCTTTTTTCGGGCCATGATATTTCGCGAGCGCTCGCTTTCAGCCGTGTACAGAGGCGACATGCCGTCATAAAACTCCGGCTCCGCACAGCCCATGCAACCCGCACCGCAGTCGATGCAGTAGTTCTGCCCGTCGTTCCACCGACGAACAGCACAGTCCGCGTAGGTATCCGGCCCTTTGCAGCCCTTTTCGTAAAGGCACCAGTTCTTTTGTGCCGGATCATTCCAATCTGTTAAGAACATCTCATTGTCAAAGTAGTATCGCCGCCTGCAGTTGTCATGAATGAGTTCGCCAAAGTACATTTTGGGGCGGCCGATGTTATCAAGGGGCGGAGCTTTCCCGGTAGTCAGAAAATAAAGGACCGTTCCCACCAAATGATCCACATGTACCGGGCAGGTGGGAAGATTGATGACCGGTTTGTGCTTGATGATCTTGTTGACACCAACAGCGCCTGTTGGACCGGCTGCAGGGATACCGCCGTATGCAGCGCAGGCGCCGACTGCGATAATCGCGGCAGCCTTCTCCCCGGCTTCTTCGACCATTTCCCTGAAGGGTCTCCCGCCTACCATACAAAATCGGTCATCAGCAGTGGGAATCGACCCTTCTATGCAAAGGACATAGCCTCCTGCCTTAACCGTCTCCTCGTAGGTCGCTTCTGCCAGATACCCAGCACCAGCCATAAGGGTTTCATGGTATCGGATGGATAACTTGTCCAGAATCAGGGAGGACACGGGCGGGTTCAGGGCGCCTGCAAACGAGATGGTGCACCCTGCGCAGTCCTGCCCTTCAAGCCATATAACCGGCGGTTTGGCGCTGGACGAGGCAAGGGCCTCGGAGACTTTGGAGAATAGCTCCAACTCTGAAAGGCCGAGCACGGCTGCCGTTCCTGCGCAGTACTTCATGAAGTCTCGGCGTGATATGTCACCGAATAGTTTGTTCACTTTGAAACCTCCTTTCGTAGGATTATTGTATCACCTGTGATTCCCAAGACGTTTTGCAACCACCTCCTTTTCCGTCAACCTGTGTGTCTTAGCCATTTCTAAGAGAAACTGGTGAATCAAGATGGGGAACCTTCAAACTCTTCTTTCAATATCGTCATTACAGGCAGATCCTTTGGTAACGTGTTCAAATCCCGCAAGTTTTGTGCCAATCGAAGCTCGTTGGTCAACTGGATAGCCCAGTATTCCGTTACTAGTTTGGCGGGCAAGCCGGACGGCTTCTCTCCGGCCCGCCAAGAGATCAACAACCACGCATGTCCTGGCGGTGCAGTCTGCGTTGCATGAAACTGCGTAGCGATTCTATGACTTGCTGAGTAAAAAGAATTGGCCGGCTAGACGTCAGAAAGTTGACAGTATTTTGGGCGGGAAATTGACAGGGAGGACGGCTCTTCATCCATGAGAAGCATGACATTTTTTGATAATGCGAGGGCAATCGATTTTTTCTCGCAAAATGGCTCC
>JADFWI010000159.1 GCA_015222985.1 Pseudomonadota bacterium
ACTTATCGTAGATACGGATTTCATAAATCTACGCAGATGTTGCCTTAAATCGGTGAAATCGGTGTTAATCTGTGGCTAAAAACCCTTATCAGCCACAGATTAACGCAGATAAACACAGATTACAGGTTTTTCTATATATTTTCAGAATTCACCCGGACGAGCCCAGAACATCGTGCAGCCGCACCACATCCCCGATCACAACAATCGCAGGCGCCTTAACCCCGCGATCCTTTGCGATGCCGACGATCGTGCTTAAACTTCCTGTTGTCACCACCTGATCATCCCTGGTCCCGCGCTCGATTATCGCAACAGGCGTATCAGGGTCACTGCCGTACCGCACCAATTCAGGGATGTACGTGCCAAGCGTGCTCACACCCATCAGGATCACGATCGTGCCCATCGACTGCGAAAGCCATTCCCAGTCGAGCATCGACCCTTCCTTCTTCTGCTCATGCCCTGTGAGGATCGTCACCATCGATGCACTATCCCTGTGCGTGAGCGGGATGCCAGCGTACGCGGGAACTGCTATCGCAGACGTGATTCCGGGAACCACTTCAAACGCGATCCCGGCTTTCCGAAGTTCCAGTGCTTCCTCCCCACCCCTTCCAAAGAGGTATGGGTCGCCGCCCTTCAGACGAACCACATTAGTTCCCTGCAAGGCATAATCGACCAGCAATCGGTTGATCTCGTCCTGTGAAAGCGTGTGGTCGCCTGCGTATTTGCCGACATCGATCAATTCTGCGCTTTTCGGCAGCAATGCAAGTATATCAGGTCCAGGCAGTTGATCGTACACGATAACGTCCGCCTCCTTGATGAGGCGCAGCGCTTTGATTGTCAGGAGTTCTGGATCACCAGGACCGGAGCCGACCAGATAGACTTTTCCGTTTGGGTGCATAGTTATCACGTTGTATTTCCAAGTGCTTTATACTAACGCTATTTAGAATCCGCCCCACACCAGAGGGTAACTCAGAAAGTGGAAGTATACTCATGGTTTGCCGGATAGAGGAAAATTTGATTTATCCAAAAAGTCATGTAGCAACACAATGCAACAAAGAGATACGTTGAATCATGTTGATATCTGCACCGTCGGGCACAGCGACAACGAATTTGAAAAGGACGGAATCAACGTGAAGCCAGCATACCACGCGTTGCAAAAATATTTCGGTTACACCACATTTTTACATCTCCAGGAGGATATTATCAGGGATATTCTGCTTAAAAAGGATGTTTTTGTCCTGATGCCGACGGGTGGCGGCAAATCCCTGTGTTATCAATTACCAGCCGTTCTCCTCGACGGTGTGACGATCGTCGTCTCTCCGCTCATCGCCTTGATGAAGGATCAGGTTGACGCTTTGAAGGCGAATGGGATTGCCGCAGCCCACCTCAATAGCTCTCTTTGTTTTGATGAGGTGCAAAACATAAAATTAGACCTGGCAGAGAACATAATCCGTATTTTGTACGTGGCGCCGGAAAGACTGATGGTGCCTGGCTTCTTATCAGCTTTGAAGCGTCTGAATATCGGTTTGATCGCTATCGACGAAGCCCACTGCATCTCCGAATGGGGGCATGACTTCAGACCCGGATATCGCCAGTTGAAAGTGCTTAAAGAACATTTCCCAACAGTTCCCCTGGTTGCGCTGACCGCAACTGCCACATCACGAGTGCAGGAGGATATTACAGAACAGCTAAAACTGTCCGATCCAAAAATATATAGGGCAAGTTTTAACCGAAAAAATCTATTTTACCAGGTTAAACCAAAAGATAATGCATACTATCAAATACGTCAGTATCTGGAGGGTCATAAAAATGATTCGGGTATAATTTATTGTCACAGCCGAAAATCTGCTGATGATCTGGCAAATAAACTTCAAAAAGATGGTTATAGTGCTTTACCATACCATGCTGGATTAAAATCTAATTTGAGGACTGAAACTCAGGATAAATTTATTAAAGACGATGTTGCGATAATTGTTGCGACAGTAGCGTTTGGGATGGGAATAGATAAATCCAATGTCCGTTTTGTGATCCATTATGACCTGCCGAAGAACCTTGAAACGTATTACCAGGAAACTGGCAGGGCTGGAAGAGACGGAGAAGAAAGCGATTGTATTATCTTCTTTAGTCATTCGGATATGGGAAAGATATCGTATTTTATCGAGCAGAAAGAGGATGAAACGGAAAAACAAAACGCGTATAAAAAATTACGCGACATGGTTGCTTTTTGTGAGAGTAAAACCTGCCGCAGGAAAATTTTACTGGAATATTTCGGCGAAACATACAATGAAACAAATTGCAAAAATTGTGATGCTTGCCTGAATCCAAAAGAGACGACTGATGGAACAATTATCGCTCAAAAGATCGTGTCGTGTGTTGCCCAGACGGACGAGAGATTTGGCGTAAATTATATAGCTGACATTTTGTGCGGTTCGAGAATTCAAAAGATAGTCCGCAATCGGCACGATACAGTAGCTGCTCATGGCACTGGAAAAGAATACTCAAAAAAGCAGTGGCAGGTTTTTACACGGGAACTCGTTCAACTTGGTTATCTGAAGTCTGAAGGTGACCGATACCCGATCATAAAATTGACTCAGAGTGGTTGTGATATTTTATCCGGAACGAAAGGGGTTTTGTTGACAAAACCGGAAAAGAAAGTTAAACTGGTGCAAAAAGATGTTGATGGGAGTTTCAATCACGATTTATTTGAAATTTTAAGGAGTTTGAGAAAGAAACTTGCCGACGATGCCGGGATGCCGCCGTACGTCATCTTCCACGACTCAAGTTTGATAGAGATGGCGACATATTTCCCGCGAAGTCAATCAGACTTTCGGACGATCATCGGCGTTGGTGAAAGCAAGTTAGAGAAGTACGGGGAACTGTTTTTAGAAGAGATTACTGGTTATTGCAAAGAGCATAACATCAAACCAGCTTATACTTAATTTTCATAGCCCTGGCTTTCGTTTTATTCCGGATCAAAGTTATTCGGTGGCAACGAAAGACGAGTGTGAAATGTTTTTTTGTATGCATCTTCCGAACTAATGTTAAGTCTCACGCCCTTCTCGATCTTGAAGTGGTTCCTGTGGAGATCGCAGGCTGTGAGTTCTGGCACCTCATTTACGACCTTCATACTATTTGCGTATGGCGCACCCAATTTCTCCTGCTTATGAAGAATGATTACAACCAGTGGGTAAATTATACTGCATGAGTGGAAAGGAACCTGGTCATAGCTGGCGCAACATGTTTGGTGACGCGGATTGTGCGGGAAACTATAACTTTATACACTAACGCTTATCTTTAGTCCATACGCATGACAATGAAAAATCATTTTAAATCTCCACCAAAAAATATCTCACTGAAACCAAAGACGTTTGGATTATCCGGCAAAACATCTTTGTGGCTGCGTAGACTAACACTGTATCTTGTTCTTGGTATACTGGTTGTCACAGTCTCACATCTCGCCTTTTCATACATTGGATTTCTGCATACCGACGCGGACAGTGCCCGATATATGCTCAGCGCACTGGTGCAGAGCGAGGCAGCGATAATGGCGATAGTCGTAACCCTGAGTCTGGTTACCGTGCAGCTTGCAGCCTCGTCGTATTCGGTGCGGGTGATTGAGGTATTCAAGAGAAATCCTGATCTCTGGATACTTATGATGATTTACGGCTTTGCTATCTTTTATGGACTGGGTGTCCTAAAATCGATAGAGGGAGCTGGTTCGGAGTCAGGTCTGCTATCAGAGGGTCATATCTCGTTTGCATATTATCTCGGGATTTTTACATTTATGGCGTTGATAGTTTATATCTGGAATATGCTTGATTTGCTGAAGCCTGCTACAATGATCAAGATACTTTCAGAACGGATAACAGAGTCAAATCTTCGATCCGCTCTCGAAAAAGATCCTGATAGTGACCCAATACAGCCGATTGCGGACCTAATACGTAATTCATTGGTGAAGTATGAATCCGAGACTGCGATGATCGGGCTGGAACAAGTTGGAGAGTGTGCTAATGATATATTAAAAAATAAGGCTTTAGATGAATCCAAACGCGAGAAACTTTTAGAGCATGTTTTTCATCACATCAGAAGAGCAGGATGTCTGGCTGCAGATAGGAGCGTGGGACAGCCTTCTTTGTTTGCAATAACCGTTCTGCATAAAAATGGCAAACAAGCGACAGAACAAGGACTACACGAGGTAGCTTGGTGGACAGAACTTTCCATCGAATGGGTTGGAAAAATGGCGGCAGAACAAAAACTTGATCTCACGGCATTCCATGCATTGGAATCTCTCGAAGATATTGGAAATATAACAGTGAAACAAAGACTTGGATGTGTAACATGGTGGGCAGCGTACGCACTCGGAACGATTGGAGAAATGGTTGCAGAACAAAAACACGAAATCGAAACACTGCAGGCAGTAAAATCCCTTGAAAACGTTGGAAAAACAGCAGCAGAACAAGAGATGATATGTATAACATGGCAAGCGATGGAATCTCTAAAACATATTGGTAATATAGCGAAGAAACAACATATCAGAAACGCAGCACTGCAAGCAGAAACATCTCTCGAAGAGCTTGAAAAGGCAGCAGAAGGATTAGAAATTGATACAGAAAAATGTATAAAAGAATCCCTTAAAATGATTAGAAAAGCTATTGATAGAATAAACAGAATTCATATGTATGACTAATCACAAAACCTATCCTCACACCCTTCCCGCGTACTCCACAGCACCCCTGCACATCAGATGGATGCCCGCGTACTCGGGAACCGTGTTCACACCCTCCTCGATCTCGAAGTGATTTTTGCGGAGATCGCAGG
>JADFWI010000160.1 GCA_015222985.1 Pseudomonadota bacterium
AACAGTTGAGCCCGTTTGCCCCTCACTGCCTACTCACCCGCCCACTTTCTCACCTTCCCTCTCTGGAAATCAAGCAAAAACCGCAGACCATGCATAATTCTCCAGGGTATTCGAACAAAACAGACACGATGAAGCAGACAAGCCATGTTCAGTAATGCCTTTTCCGTTGACGCACAGGCGTTTTTGTCCTATATCACTGCCTGGCTAAAATCTGACTAAAATCAAATTCTTTCCAAAGGTTCCCTGATGTCGCAGGAAAAGAGGCGATTCACTCGTGTGCCTTTCAAGGTTCACGTACAACTCACGGCTGACGACTTTTTATACAGTAGCGAGGAAATCAGCAATCTCAGCGTCGGAGGGTGCCTCTTGCCAATTACCGGGGATCTTGAAGAAGGCACGCAGTGCCACGTAAGGATTATGCTGAGTGGAACAAGCAGCGAACTGAGCATTGAGGCAGACGGCAAGATGGTCCGCTGCACCCCGGATGCTGTAGCCGTAGAATTTGTCCGGATTGACCCTGACAGCTTATTTCATTTACAAAACGTTGTCCGCTACAATTCCCCTGATCCTGATGCCGTGGAAGCAGAACTCCGCAAGCATCTCAACCGGGCGTAGCCCCCGGGAAATTCAACGATAATCCATTGTCACAAGAAAGCGAGCACTAAAATTGAGCAATCATCTGATTTGGATCGATCTGGAAATGACCGGCCTGGACCCCGAAAAACATGTAATCCTTGAAATCGCCTCTGTTGTAACGGATGACAACCTGGAAATTGTGGCCGAAGGCCCCGACATAGCGATACATCATCCGAAAGAGACTCTTTTGACCATGGAACAGTGGAGCAAGACCCAACATACGTCGTCGGGTCTTATTGATAAAGTTGAGGCCTCGCCATATCACTGCCGGAAGGCTGAAGATATGACATTAGAATTTCTTTCCCACTATTCCAAGAAAGGACTTTCTCCTTTGTGCGGGAATTCCGTGTGGCAGGACCGGCGGTTTCTGGCAAAGTATATGCCTTTGCTCAATGAATTCCTTCACTATCGCAATATCGATGTCAGCTCAATAAAGGAATTGGTCAAGAGATGGTACCCAACGCTTCCGCATTTCAAAAAGCGGAAAGCCCATCAGGCATCCATCGACATAAAGGAATCTATAGGAGAGCTGAAATATTACCGCCAGAGGGTGTTTCTGCCCTAAATGACCCTGCCTTGAAGGAGTCTCCAGAGAAACTGGCCGACAAACCCTTCCCTTCATCACAACTATTTTGAGCCCTCGCCAATAAAATATCTTGACAACAGGATATAGAGCCTTATATTATAGTCACACGCTCATAACGTTAACAGGGAGACATCATGCCAAGACCTAGAAAACTCCGTTTTGTACAGGGCGGACCCATGGCAAACGCATTTAAGCCCATTGGGATTCGCGCAGGGGCCATGGACGAGGTAGTTCTTCCTGTTGAGGGTCTGGAGGCCCTGCGTTTAAGCGATCTTGACAAACTGGACCAGGAAACCGCAGCCGCTCGTATGAACGTATCTCGCCAGACCTTCGGCAGAATCCTTGCTGAAGCAAGAGAGCTGGTATCCGAAGCTCTTGTGATGGGCAAGATGATAAGGATTCAAGGCGGCTCTTACGCGCTGGCCGGTGCCGGCCGGCGGGGTCGAGGCGGTCCCGGGGGTCGGGGTCAGCGAGGCGGACGTGGAAGAAAAGGCGGTTTCTGACTTTGCAGCACAGCAGTTTCATTTATCAAGCGGCGAAGCCGCGTTATATAAAAGCGTGAAGCGATTTTATGATTGAAAGGAGGTGTTCTTATGCCAGGATTTGATAGAACAGGTCCACGGGGCGAAGGCTCGCGAACAGGAAGAGGATTGGGCAAGTGCAGCAATGCCAAAGCCAATCCGCAATCGCAACTGGGTCAGGGCTCAAGGATGAGACCGGCTGACGGCATGGCTTCCGGCCGTGCTGGCGGCAGGAGCGGTGGCCGAGGTCGCGGTGGCGGCCGAGGCCGTGGTCGTATGTAATGAAAAGAACGTTAACACTTGATTGACACGAAAAGGAGGTGTTTCACATGCCAGGATATGATGGAACCGGCCCGCTTGGAGGGGGGCCAATGACTGGAGGCGGTTTTGGGTACTGTGGAACAGGCCGCAGACCAAGCTACGGGCTTGGCGGGCGTGCCTTTTACGGCAGGTTTGGTGGCCGCGGCGCAGGCTTTGGTGGAGGCAGGGGCCTTCGCAGAGCCTGGGGGCAAGGCCTCGGCTACTGGCAACCCTTGCCACAGGGTCCTAACACAGGACTCGCTGAACTTCAGCAAGAGGCCAGAGATTTGAGGGCCTACCTCAAGGACGTGGACGCAAGGATCGCTGAAGCCGAAAAAGCGTCCGGGTAAACTCCAGCCTCAAAACCACAGGCTTCAACAGGGTGACCGGCGCTTGTGTCGCCGGTCACCCTACTTCAAATTATTGAACCACAAATTTAGCTAAAGCTCTTCTTGCATTGTGGACAAGTGGGAACACCGTCGTTTGCCATGCCTAATCGCACTAATTTGCAATCAAGATCCCAACACCTGGAGCAAAAAGGTTCCTCCCGTCCATCCGAGGTCTCAAAAAAATAGGCGCCATTATCACTAAGGAGAATAGTCCTTTTCGCGCCCAGCCTCTCCTTGAGGACCTCGTTTTCTTGCTCAAGTTCACGCACAAAGCCTTGAAGCTCCAAAAGGGATGTTTCATGTTTGATCTCTTCCGTCGACCCAGGAATTTGAAACTCCATTACGTACGATACAAATGCTTTGCAACTGTCAAGAAAACTCATGGCTAGTCCCTCTTGGCCTTGTTGCCAAGCGTCTTGAGAAGACCGGTCATGACGGTTTCACAAGAAGTCGACTCTATTCGCTCCGCGAGTGAAGGGTTGAAGAACCCCTGGGGCTTGTCAACAGTTCGTAATTCCTGGACAAGATCAAGCTGGCTGGGGGAGGAGGATT
>JADFWI010000161.1 GCA_015222985.1 Pseudomonadota bacterium
GCTGCGTTGCCTGTCCGCCGTACAAGACTTTGGCAGGCGGGTCAAGGGATCGGCGTAAACGACTACAGCCTCACCCTTGACGCCTTGCATCTGCAGCACCCTCGGCTTTTGCAACGTTAGGGATAACGCTATCTTGTTGGTGAAAGCCCACAAGGCCAACCGCAGCGAGACCTTTGAAAAATGTTCAATTTTGTTCAAGTTCAAGGAACGTGTCCGCCTTAGGCGGATTAACCGCAGGAATACATTGAGTATTTTGAGGATTGAAATTTGAGCGTGACGCAGAAATTGATCAAAAGGGGGCGTTTTTCAAAGGTCTCGCAGCGTTGAGATTTGATGCGAAGGTTGGCATGCCGCTATTAGAAAGGAAGTTCCAATGGCTCCGAATAGGATACTCGAAAGCAGATTAGGACCTGAGAGCTTGAGAAAGCTCATTGCGCTCAACAACCCTCTTCTAAATGAAGTCATTGAAGAGGCAATTTTGCAATTTCAACCCAACTCTGTTTTTGTTTCAAACGGTTCTCCAGAGGATTTACACCGGGTGCGAGTGCAAGCCATCAGAGGGGGGGAGGAAAAGCCCCTCATTTTGCGAGGCCACACTATTCACTATGACGGATATGAAGATCAAGGAAGGGACCCGGTAAATACCAGATTTCTCCTGTCTGGCGGGGCTTCATTAGGACCGTCACTGAATTGTCTCGAAGGAGAGGAGGGAATCGCCGAAATAGATAAGGTCATGAACGGCATCATGCGCGGCAAAGAGATGGTTGTCAGCTTTTACTCTTTGGGGCCGCTGGGCACTGAATTTGCCATCCCTTGCGTTCAGGTCACGGATTCATACTATGTGGCACACAGTGAGGACATACTGTACCGCCAAGGATACGAACTGTTCAAAGGCGAGACAACCATGGATGGCTTCTTTGCTTTTTTGCATTCTGCCGGCGCGCTGAAACAAGGCGTCAGCCGCGATATTGATCTCCGGAGAATATTCATAGATCTGGAAAGGAATTTTGTTTATAGCGCGAACACACAATATGCCGGAAATACGGTTGCTGCAAAAAAACTGGCCCATCGCCTTGCCATAAGAAAGGCCGCCCGGGAAGACTGGCTTGCTGAACACTTTCTCATTACAGGAGTTCCAAGCTATGAGGGAAGCAAAAAGACCTATATGGCCGGCGCTTTCCCAAGCTGGTGTGGCAAGACATCAACCTCCATGCTATTTGATGTTGTAGGGGATGATCTGGCCCATATTCGGAAGAAAGAGGGCAAGGTCTATGCCGCCAATGTTGAGAAGGGGATGTTTGGAGTCATTAAAGATGTGAATCTGAAGGATGACCCCTATATCCACGACATTCTTGTGCATCCGGGAGAAATCATATTTTCAAATGCTCTTGATGTGGAAGGCAGGGTCTATTGGCAGGGCATGGGAAAAGTCAATATCCCTTTGAAAGGGGACAACCATTCAGGCCACTGGTGGAAAGGAAAAAGCGACAGCAAGGGAAAATTGATTCCCGTTTCCCACGACAATGCGCGGTTTTGTGTCGGCTTAGAGGGTCTTGAGAACTATGATGCCACTCAGGTTGTACATTTGGAAGGGATTATCTACGGCGGACGTAGTTCAAGAAGACCTGTACCCGTTTCCGAGCTGTACGGTTGGGTCCATGGCGTGTTTTGCGGCGCCAGCATTGAATCCGAGCCCACTGCCGCAACTGTTGGCGGATCCAGGTCTGAAGTCATTATTAATCCCATGGCAAATAAGGAGTTTCTATCGATTCCTATTGGAGAATACCTGGAAAACTATATCAACTTCGGGAGAGACCTAAAGAAAACCCCAAGGATATTCTATGTCAACTACTTCCTTAGAGACGAGTCAGGCGACTTTACAAACACCAAAATGGATAAGAAAGTCTGGATAAGGTGGATGGAAAGACGGATCAGTGGCAAAGTCGGGGCATATGCAACGCCAACCGGCCTCATTCCCAAGTACGATGACCTGGCTGGGCTCTTCAAGAAGGAGTTGCAAACAAGTTATTCAAAAGAGGACTATGAGTTTCAGTTCATGACGTGTGTGCCGGAGCTTCTGGACAAACTCAATATTTCAGAAAAATTCTTCCAAAAAGAGACAAGCGCTGTTCCAAAAGAGATCTTCGGGATGATTGATGCGCTGAAAGATCTGCTCCTTGAAGCCCAAAAGACCCTTGGGGACAACATCTCACCTTTCAAGTTCAAAGACTACCAAGTGCCTGTGCCGTTGACGCTGCCATTTTAGATACTTTCCAGCCTCAACCCACAAAAGGCCGCCGCAGGATGGTATCCTTGAGCCAGTGTTTATCATCTTTTTGTGGGTACTGGATGTTATAATGCAGACCGCGGCTCTCCTTCCTTAGAGTGGCACTCTGGATAATGAGAGCGGCCACCATGGCTATGTTGCGAAGCTCTATCAAATCCAGGGTGATCCTGAAATCCCAATAGTATTGTTGTATCTCTTCCTCCATCATTTCTATGCGGTTTCGAGCGCGCAACAATCGCTTGTTGGAACGTACAATCCCTACGTAGTTCCACATGAGTCGCCGGATCTCGTCCCAGTTGTGCGAGACCACGATCGCTTCATCGCTGTCTGTGGTGCCCATAGGATCCCAGGGGGGTGGGTCCGGACATAAGCCGGTATTCATTGTCTTAAGATCGTTTATCGCCTGCTGAGCTGCCCGGTCGGCATAGACCACGGCCTCAAGAAGGGAGTTGCTGGCAAGACGGTTTGCGCCATGGAGCCCTGTACAGGCTGTCTCTCCCACAGCATAGAGCCTTTCTATGTCCGTCTTCCCGTCCATATCCACCAGCACACCGCCACACATATAATGGGCCGCAGGGACCACAGGCATCGGTTCCTTGGTCATATCTATTCCAAAGGAAAGGCACTTCTGATAGATATTCGGGAAACGCTCCCTGAGAAAACCAGGTTCTTTGTGGGTGACATCCAGAAAGACGCAGTCGTCTCCACTCTTCTTTAGCTCGCTGTCAATGGCGCGGGCCACCACGTCTCGACAGGCCAGGTCTTTTTGGGGGTCGTAGTCTCCCATAAAGGCTCGACCTCGTGAATCGATCAGCACCCCGCCTTCGCCTCTGAGCGCCTCGGATATGAGAAAATTCTTGGCCTCAGGATGATAAAGACACGTGGGATGAAATTGGACGAATTCCAGGTTGGCAACGAGCGCTCCTGCCCGGTATGCCATGGCGATTCCGTCGCCTGTGGCTATGTCAGGATTACTGGTAAACAGATATACCTTGCCGGCCCCGCCGGTGGCCAGAACCGTTATCTTGGCATGGAAGGTGTGAACCTCATTGGTTTTGGTGTCCAGCACATAGGCGCCGCAGCACACATCCTCATGGGTCGCAGTGACAGTGCCTCGTTTCATCCTCGTGGAATAGGTGATGAGATCCACGGCAATGTGATCCTCAAAAAAACCAATGTGGTCTTGGTTTCGAACGCGATCCACGAGAGCCTGTTCAATGATGTGACCCGTGAAATCCCCCGCGTGGACGATCCTTTTCTGGCAATGCCCGCCCTCAAGTCCCAGATCAAGTTCCAGGTTGCCGGTACTATCTCGTGTGAAACTAACCCCCCAGTCGATGAGTTGCCCAACGATTTCCGGCCCGCATCTCACAACGATCTCAACAACATCGGCTCTGCAAAGCCCGTCTCCGGCCGTCAAGGTGTCTCGTACGTGAAGGTCAAAGGAGTCGTATTGGCCGAAGACCGAGGCGATCCCCCCCTGGGCATAGTTGGTGCTTGTGTCCATTGCCTCTTTCTTCGTGACAACAGCCACTTGGCCGTACTCTGCCACCTTCAGGGCAAAAGACAGACCCCCAATTCCGCTTCCAATGATCAAAAAATCAACATCGTGCCGCATGGTCAGTTCTTTACAGCAAAGAAGAACGCCGCTTCGGACGTCGAGACGCATAGCCTATGATGAAGCCCACAATAATGACGCTTCCGCCGGCAATAAACCAGCGAAGCGTCTGACTGTTACGGAGGCCATCCACCTCGTTTTCAAGTTCTGCCACCTGCTTCGTTTTTGTCCCCAGCTCCTTGCTCGCCTTTTCATAGGAAGCTTTTAGAGCCAAGAATTCCTTGGATTCACTCTTCAGGGTTTCAAACGACTCACTTAAAGAATTTGCCGTCTGCGTTCGCTTTGACAATGCCCTTTCCAGTTCCTTACGTTCCCTCTTGATCCGGTCATTTTCTTCAGCAAGGGACTTTGACTTAAGACTCAGGGCCCGGTTTTGTCCCTGGAGTCGGGTAATAATCTCCTGCTTGGGCGGCCCTGGAACCAGAAACTGGGCCAACATCCACCCTTCCTTCTCATCGGGCAGTCTGACCTTGACCCATTCGCTCTCGCCTTCAATATCGAGCGCCTCCAGTATTTCTATTGGAGTGCCCGACTTGGGCATGGCAATGATCTTGTGCGTGCGATCCGGGCCAGTTCGAACCATAACCTCAAAGACATCTTTCACATACAGGGTTTCCCCATAGACGACTGTAACACCAAGAAAAAAGCAAACCAAGAATAGGAGCACAGACTTCATAATTCACCATTCCTCCCTTTGCTCGAAAAGCTACTGCGAAAACTCCAGTAAATTTTATGAATTTGTAAAAAGTTCAAACTTCGCCCTCTGCGCGGTCATTTCGAGCGAAGCGCCCGCCCTGCCCGCCTTGCCCGCCCTGGCGCGACAGAAGCTGGACAGTGCCCAGGAGAGCAAAACCCGGTCTGGGCCAGGGTCTGGGCCAGGGAAAAACCCCTGTTGTGCAACATGCTAAAAACATAAGATTTATTCCCGCCAATAGCGGGGTCGAAATGACAGATTCACCGAGTCCGGCTTGTTTCGAAGCCGTCAGTTTTAGTATTGGATAATTGGTGGCGTGTCAATAATTTCTTTGAAATCAACAGCGTAACATGTTACAAATTATGGATCATCCCCGATTAATTGTAGTTAATTAAGGCAAAATAAGTGGGTTATCTCCCATTGAGCAGGCGTTATCCCAGAGCGTACAAGGGGTCAAGGATTCAAGGGTTCGAGTGAAATGCTAAAGAATTACAAAGAGTTGAAAGTCTGGCAAAGGTCATACGAACTCTGTTTAGAGATATAGGGGATTTAGATTTAATCAAAAAGGTGAATTGGGTAGACTAAACAAAGACATAGCGGACATCGAAAGAATGTTAAAAGCGCTGATAAAGTCTTTTGAAAACAAACCCCTGAATCCTTGACCCCTGGAATCCTTGAACCCTCTTCTCCAACTAAATTGGAGAAGAACCTAAATTGTATCATTGCTTCGCGCCTAGAAATGACAATTTGAGGCCTCGCAAAACTATAGGTTACTTGACATGATTGCGTACGATTTAGTATGTGCAGGCGGCCATACCTTTGAAGGATGGTTTGAAGATCTAAAGGCCTTTGAAGATCAAAAGCGGAGAAACCTTATCGCCTGCCCTATGTGTAACGACACCTCAATAGAAGTCGTACCCTCCACATTTGCGATAAAGACAAGTTCTTCTCTGCCTGAAGAATCGACAGGGACCCACATTCCAAAAAAGGTACCGAGCACTGAAGAGATCACACACTTTCTGGAGAAAAACTTCGAGGATGTAGGTCCGGATTTTGCGCGAGAAGCCCTGAAGATGCATTACGATGTTTCGGAGAAGCGGAACATAAGGGGAACCAGTTCCAAGGTTGAAGAGGAGACGCTGGAAAAAGAAGGGATCAAGTTTTTCAA
>JADFWI010000162.1 GCA_015222985.1 Pseudomonadota bacterium
ATCCGGCAGTTAATCCAAACAGTGCGCGATATTCTCAAGACCGGTAAGATGAGCACCCGCGTGCCCGTGCGCTCCGAACGCGGCGAGCTCAATGAGCTGGTCAGTCTTTTTAACGAGATGCTTGACAAAAATGATTCTCTGATCCAGGCCATGCATGAATCCTTGGACAACGTGGCCCATGATTTACGCACGCCCATGACCCGCCTGCGCGGGGTGGCGGAACTGGCCATGCAAGATGAGCGTAATCCCGATGCCTGGTATGAAGCCCTGGCCGACTGTATGGAAGAATCCGAGCGGGTCCTGACCATGCTCAACACCCTGATGGATGTTGCGGAAGCGCAAACCGGCGCCATGCGATTGGACATGGTCGATGTGCCGGTTCCCGAAGTTGTCCGGGCCGTTGTGGAGCTTTACGATATCGTCGCCGATGAAAAGCAGGTAACTGTTATTACCCATCTACCGGATGGGTTGAGTATTTACGCCGATCGCAATCGCATTCAGCAAGTCCTTGCCAACCTCCTGGACAACGCCATCAAATACAGTGACAGCGGTGGGCACATCGATATTTCAGTCTACGAAGAGGGGGATTTTGCGGTCATCTCGGTGGCCGACCAGGGTATCGGGATTGCCCCGGGCGAAGTCAACAAAATCTGGGACCGGCTGTACCGCGGCGACCGCAGTCGATCAAAACGCGGGCTGGGACTGGGATTAAGTTTTGTTCAGGCCATTGTTCAAGCCCACGGCGGGAAGGTCAGGGTGGAAACCAAATTGAACAAGGGATCAAAATTTTTTATCATGCTACCCAAAGCCGTCTAAATAGTGCCCATCCATAAATGGCTCACTGGACGGATTTTTCCCTTTGGTAAACAACTTCTCCATCTACAACTGTCATTTCCACCTCTACGAAAGGCCAACGATCAGGGGAGAGCTTGAGAAAATCCTGGTTATAAATGGTAAGATCGGCCCATTTGCCGGGGGAAAGGATTCCAAGATGATCCTCTTTCCGGGAAGTCCAGGCAGGTTGAAGTGTAAAAGCACTTATGCATTCATCCGCACCAAGTTTTTCCATGGGAAACCATCCGTTACGTGGTTCTCCGGCAAGGTTTTGACGTGTAACCGCCCCCTGGAAACCCAACAAGGGGTTTATCGATTCTACCGGGGCATCCGATCCGAATTGTAAAGGAATTCCGGCATTGAGGAGGGATTTCCAGGCATAGGCAAACCGGCATCGGTCCGTGCCCCATTTCTTAATTGCCATTTTCCAATCTGAGCAAAGAAAAACCGGCTGTACAGAAGCAGTCACGCCCAGATCCCGAAAAAGGGCAAGGTCCCGGGGCCTGAAAAGCTGTACATGCTCAATGCGATCTCTTCTGGCTCCGGGATAGCTTTTTCTGGCCGAAGCGATCGCTTCCAGGACGTTGGTGACGGCTTTATCGCCGATGGCATGAATCGCGACATCATAGCCATGACAATATGCCGCCGTGATCTTTTCGTGAAGTTCTTTTGGGCTGAGACACGCAATTCCATATTTCTGCGGTGCATCGATATACGGCTCATGGAGCAAGGCCGTGGCCGAGCCCAGGGAACCGTCAGCAAAAAGCTTTACGTGGCCAGCCCAGAGCCGGTTTCCGTCGATACCCGTTCCGATCTTTCTTGACACCGCTTCTTCAAGTTCATCGGAGGGAATACAATGGTACACCCGTAGCTTAAGCTTACCCTCTTTTACAAGTTCCTCCAGGGCCGCCCATTCCAGCAATGTCTCACAGGAATGCACTCCCGTAATCCCGAACTGCAACGCTTTTCGCTGAGCTTCAAGGGCTGCTCTTTTTCGATCTTCCAAGCTGAGTGGGGGAATATGATTTTCAATGAGACTGAGGGCTTCGAAAATCAATCCTGTGGGTTCACCGCTGTCAGGGTCTCTCTCAATTCTTCCGCCCGGAGGGTTCCGGGTTTGCGTGTTGATCCCTGACCGGGCCAGTGCCAAGGTGTTGGTCCATATGCTGTGACCGCACACACGGACCATCGCTGTCGGATTGCCGGGCGTCAGATCATCAAGGTCATGACGGGTCGGTTCTCTCTTCTCCGCCCACAGGTGCTGGTCCCACCCCCGTCCGATGATCCATTCTCCCGGCTTGCTATACTGCGCGGCTTGTCTTATTCGCTCGCGACAAGCAGCCAGGGAAGAAAGACCCCGCAAATCAATCCACTGAAGCACCTGACCAAATTTGACCAAATGACAATGCCCGTCAATGATTCCCGGTATTATCAACCGGCCTGGCAATTCTATCACGCAAGTGCCGGAAGAGCAGGTGTCTTTTACCACTTCCTTGCTTCCGACTTCCAGTATCCGGTTATTTTTAATACGGATGGCTTCAGCCCAGGGCTGTACGGGATTATTGGTAAAAATCCGTGCGGAAAAAATGGCAAGATCCATAACATATTCCTTTATTGGCAAAACATTTAA
>JADFWI010000163.1 GCA_015222985.1 Pseudomonadota bacterium
ATCCGTATACCCCAGGGTGATGATTCCGGACAGTCTTTCTTGTAGAAAAACCGGCAAAACCAAAAATGACTTCATGCCATTGTTGGCCAGATGTTCGAGATAGCCAGGAGGGTGCTCGTCTCTTTCGATGATTAGATGTTCACGATTGTCATTGAGCCTCTGTACCTCATCAGGACTAGGCACTAGGGTCTCCCCCCGCTTTTGACTTTCAGTGTCGTCTTCCACATATGTGTGCGCCATACTCGTTTCCTTGGAATCAATGAGGCTCACGCTGACACCGTCACAGGAAAAGACATCGCGCATTCGCGTCAACACCGTCTCTACAATTTTCTCCGTATGCAAAGCCGACAGGATCGCCCTGTCAATCTCCGCAACCGCGGTCAGTGCCTGAAACTGTCTGCCCAACTGTCTAGACATTGTGTTAAAGGATCCTGCAAGTTCCTCGAATTCATCTGCGCTGGTAATCGCTACCCGGGTATCGAAGTCCCCCTTGGCGATTTGAAGAGTTCCCTCCTTCAGCTTTTTGAGTGGCACAAGATTCCTTCGAATTTGGATGACGCTCAGGAACAGCACCACCCACAGGGACATGAGGACCACAAGGGGAAAGATCTTCTTGAAATCGGCCATGGGTGCAAGCACATAGGCTTTCGATTGGCTCAGCACCACAGTCCAATTTGGAGCAACAAATTGGGATTTAAGAAAAATCGTCCACCAGCTTGCCACATATTCCTTGCCATCCTGTTCCCACTCAAATCGGCGTGACGCAGAACCATCAATTCTGGTGCCCACCGCAACTGCAAAGGGCGCGTGCGCTGGGAGGGAGCTGGCGAGCACGTTTCTTGATTGATCCAGAACGCAAAGCTCGGTCATGGGTGGCAACGCGCCTGCACTAAGTGAGCCGACCAGGTAACCCGTGTCGATTTCTCCCATGAAAAATCCCACCTTCGGATCCTGCGGCTTCAAGGTCCTCATCATGAATATGCGTAACGGCAAGTCTGAACGCTTCTGGATCGATATAACCGTTTTGCCGGCATTTATCTGTTCCAGTTCTTCCCGGGTTGGCAACGGCGGGTTTTCAATAGCGCCATAGAGAGACATTGGAAAGCCTTGCTCAGTGACAAGTATGATCGCCTTGAAGCGCTTTTCAGTTGGTTGATGAACGGGTTCGACCGACGTTTGCAAGGCGCCTTCCACGCCTGGATCAACGCTGGATGCAACTATACTCATTTCGGTCTCAAGGAATATGAGACGTTCGTAAATGCCCATGCCCACAGCCTTGGTGGCCTGTTGGAGCCGCCTTTGGCTTTGTTCATTGAGCTGTCTCGTCACATGAGTGAAAGACAGAATGGCCAAGGCTCCGACTGGAAGAAGGGCGCAGCAAACAAAGAGCGTAAGGATTCGCCGCCCTACCTTGCTTCCAAGAAATGTTGTGTCAAATTTCATGATCTTGAACCGTGTTAGAAGCCCGAGGCCAACCCCACATATCCCCCGTCAGCGGCCCGCACGATGTCGTCCCGGCTGGCCTTGGCCGTGAAAGGTGACACGCTTTTCCCATCTTTACCCTTGCTATAAAGATCAAAGTCAGAATTTACAGGCACCAAGAAGCGGTCTTTCCGCAGCTTGCCTTTTTTTGCACCCTCCACCTTGAGGTACTCGTACGGATTTCCCCAGGGATCTAAGAGGCCTCCTTGTCCTACATCGCTCAGGCTGTTGGGAAGCGTTTCGTTTTCAATCTCAAAGGTTTTGATATCCTTTTCCATCAAACGAATCCCTGAAATGGCCTGTGCGTTTCTGGCCTTGTCGATGTAGCTTAATCCCATAGGAACGGCGATGCCTGCCAGGGTGGCTACGATCGCGATTCCAATGAGTATTTCTACAAGTGTGAAGCCGCGACAAAAGGTATTTCGGCCCCTGTTGCCGGGACAAAACCGTCGTGGGTAGACACCCGTGTGTGGCCAGATATGAGTCAGAGGGTCTTTCAAGATTTCTACTCAGATTCCAACAACCCCTTATTCTTAAGAACGATTCTTAGTCTGTCTAGAGAGGCAGCCAACTCCTTGAATTCATCACGCCTACGCAGCCGAATGGGCGGCATATCTTTGCCTTCAACAAGCATATCTACACATCTTCTTATTCTGAAAAGAGGTCCGGCAATTCTGTGAGAAAATACAAGCGACAAAAGTCCTACAAGAACAAGAACGCAGAATAGAACGATGAAAATGGTCCGTTTAGTCTTGTCCCATTGCGTGAGAGTATCTGAATACGTTGTCTCCAGAGTTTTCGTCAAAGATTCTACTTCACGCCTCATTCTTGTCATCTTTGTTGCTGTATCCTTGGTGTAGCCTTCTTTTTCTAAAGCAAGTATCGTTTTTCTAATGGAGTAAACCGGCACAAGGGGTTCTTCTTTTGCCGCCCGAAGCACCAACTTCCCACTCTCAATAAGAGAATACGTGCAATAAAGGCTCATCAGCAGCGCAGGTATGACACTGAAGGCAATATATTTGAGCTGACTGGAAGGATGAATGAAATACTTTCTTCTTTTGTACCTTTGTCCCATTTTAACTCCCTCCTATGGGTGTTGCACTCGTCAAAGAAGGCTCTTGCGGATTTTCTTGGAGCAAATACCTTTGCCTTTCCTTCTCTTAGGCAAAATTCATGCCGAAATGATTCAGAGGGGGGGGTGAAAGCCCATATAACGTCCAATAGTTATAGGCCTTGCCGTAGTTGTTTCGTCAGGCGAGCGGCAGAGGATCCGTCAATATGTCACAACTCTCACACTTGAAAAACGCAGTTAGGTTTAGGGCTGGGTAGGGCCTCTTTTTTTAGCAATTGCAACAGGCTGCGTGAGATAAAAGGAATGGGTCATGACGGAATTCAGAGACTGCAACCACGGCAGTTCAAATGCAAAATCGCCACTTGCAAAACATGTCGTCAGGATGCGGGTCTGGCGGGGCAAACAGGCATTCCACCTTTATTCGGTCGTCCACCTCCCGGGCAAAGCCCTCGAACTCACCGCGGTGCATTTCCTTGCATGAAAACTCGTCCAGGCCGCGCCTGAGCCGGGCCTCCTGAGTGGGGCAGGACGGGACGGAGATAATTACCTCATCCGGCTTTTCCAGGATTTCGTATCCTACGAGGATGCACCATGGAAAGTATCTGAGGGCGCTCACAAACCCCTTCAGGCCCTTTTCCTGGATCTGAAAGCGGGGCACCAGGTCCTTGGCGGCCATCCCGGCCACCCGCCCCCAGACCTTTTCATTGACACGTTCCGCAGTAGCCTGGTCAAAACGCTCAGCCACATAGATGAACCAGAACGCATCCATCACCCGGTAGTGCCAGAGAAGAAATTCTATGTACTTGCGAAGCTCAGGGGCGTCCATGTTTTCAATAATTTCCAGGTTCATGATGCCTTCCTTTCAAAGGTTCTCGGTCCTTACTCAAATGCGACCGAGCCTGGGATACTTGTTCAGAAGTAGTTGATAGATACAGACACCGAAAAGTCCACCCAAAAAGTCAGCGAGAATATCCCACATATCACCAAATCTGTACGGGACAAAATACTGATGTAACTCATCGCTTGCGCCGTAGATTCCAGTCAAAAAGATGCTTGCCACCATTATTAGCCCATTGTTGTTCTTTAACGTTGAACTCCGAAAAGCCCTAAGAAACAGTATTCCCAGCAAAGCATAGCCGGCAAGATGAAGAAGTTTGTCCATGCAAGGCAGGTCGGGGGTTTTTTCCGGAGAGGGATATGAAGATTGGACGAAAATAATGAGGCAGTAAAAGACCACAGGAAACCAGTAATAGAAAAAATGACGAGTTGGTGTCTTTGTCATGATATTCCCATAGCCAGAAGCGCTTCGCGATTTCATATGACTCGATTCTGCCGCTCAAACGGATGATTTCCAATAATGTCAATTATAAAGTATACCACGTAAGGGAAATGGAACACACAAAACCTTTCCATAGGCCCCTTGACGAAAAGAAAATTTAGCGCAAAGATAGAAAAAGATCAATGGCAGGAGGTGGCGATGAGGGTCCTTATCACAGGCGGTTTCGGGTTTGTGGGCACACAACTCTCCATCCGATTTTTGCAAATGGGGCACCAGGTCACGGTTGTGGGCCGCTTTCCGCAGCCCGAGACCCATATGCCCCGGAAAGTCAAATACGTGCCTGCAGATACCACGGTCAAAGGCTCGTGGCAAGAGGATGTGGCCCGTCAGGACGCTGTGATCAACCTGGCCGGCGCTTCGATCTTCAGACGATGGAACGATAAGAGCAAAAAGCTCATCTATGATACGCGGGTTCTGACCACACGAAACGTGCTGGAGGCCTTGTCCGAAGGAAGGGGGACGGTCTTTTGCAGCGCATCAGCAGTGGGATACTATGGTTTCCATGGTGACGAGGAGCTGACAGAGCAAGACGGGCCCGGAGATGATTTTCTGGCCAGACTCTGCGTGGATTGGGAAGCTGAAGCAACAAAGGCGGCCGGCAAGGATGTTCGAGTAGTTATTACCCGATTAGGTGTTGTCCTGGGGAAAACCGGGGGCGCACTGGGACAAATGATCCCTGCATTCAAAAAATTTATGGGAGGTCCGCTTGGAAGCGGCAACCAGTGGTTTGTCTGGATTCACATGGAAGACCTTTTGAATGCATTTTTGTTTGTTCTTGACAACCAGGATATCCACGGCCCGGTTAACTTTTGCTCACCGAATCCTGTCCGCAACAAGGATTTGGCCAGGTCTTTGGGAAAGGTCCTGTCGAGGCCGTCTTTTTTGAAGACGCCTGCATTCACGCTGCGACTCGTGCTTGGAGAATTCGGATCTATGCTTCTTGAGGGCCAGAAGGCCATCCCGGCAAAACTGGCCAGGCATGGCTTCGATTTTCGCTATCCGGACATCATTGAGGCCCTTGAAGAGATTGTGGGCGCTGGTGGGAAAAAGGAACCAAAACATGCCAACACAGGATGATTATGAAGCAGCACGGGCATTGGCCCTCGACGCTCTGGCGCGACTTGACATAGATGTGTGCTGCACGAATGCCGGGCTTCCACTTGAAAGAGTTTCGGCTGAAAAAAAACGAGCATCCGTCCTATATATGGGGCACACATATGATCTTACTGTGTGCGGCGAGACGATTTCCTTAGATGAAAATGCCAATCCGCTAAAGATACCGGATCAGGTGCTTATTCTGCACTATCTGATCACGGCTACCGGCGCATCTGTTCAAGACAGATGGGTTACGTTTCGCGAAGTCCCGTCTGGTTCCTTTTATTACCCGTCCTTTGTAAAGCGCGCCATCATACCCCTGAGAGAATTCTTCGGGAAAACACCGGATGTCCTGCAAAGTGTGTCCAGGAGGATGGGCCAGATAGTGGCTTCACCCGGAGACAGGGCCTTAAAGGTTTTTGCCCTGCCCCGTGTGCCGGTTGTCCTTTCTCTCTGGAAGGGAGACGAGGAGTTTCCGCCTGAAGGCAATATCTATTTTGATACATCCGTAAATTCCTACCTTCCCACCGAGGACATTGCTTACCTGGCCGGCGCGGTAGTGTACAAGGTGATCGCCATGGCCAGGGATTTGGCGTAAGGTTAAAGGGGGCGCTTAATGCAACCGTACGGCCCGGACTTTTTGAGACGTTAGGTTTAAAGGGAGTTCAAAATGAAGATTACTATACTTGGCTCAGGAACATGTGTTCCATCTTTAAAGCGAAGCAGTTGTTCGGTATTGATTCAAGTAGACACAACTTTGCTACTCTTTGATTCAGGCGCAGGCACCATGCGGCGGCTTCTTGAGGCCGGCATCACCATTAATGATATCTCCTACGTTTTTTACAGCCACCTTCATCCGGATCATTCCGGTGAACTGGTGCCCTTCTTGTTTGCCACAAAATATCCGGAAAGCTACAGAAGACGCAAACCCTTTACCATTGTGGCTGCCAAAGGATTCGCGGACTTTTATGAAAAGCTGAAATTAGCCTACGGCCAGTGGATTGAACTGGCGCCAGGCATCATGAACATTGCTGAGCTTGACAACAATGACCGTGATCACCTCGATTGCAGCGTGTTCGATGTAGACAGCCTTCCAATGAATCACACGGAACAAAGCCTGGCCTACCGCATTACCGTGCCAAACGGCGCTTCTGTTGTCTACTCGGGTGATACTGATGTATGTGAAAACCTTGCAATCCTGGCCGAGGAAGCCGATGTGTTGATTTGTGAGTCCGCTCTTCCGGATGAGATGAAGGTGCCGGGCCATCTTACGCCGTCTCTGGCCGGTGAGATTGCCACCCGGGCCGGTGTAAAAAAGCTCATCCTCACCCACTTTTACCCTGAATGCGAGACAGCGGATATCTTCGCCCAGTGCCGGAGAACGTACGAAGGCCCGCTTGTGCTGGCTGAGGACATGATGGAGATCCGGTTATGAAATCGGTAACCGTTCACCGGTTCAGAGGTTCAAGGTTCGGGGTCAGTGAAGGTTAATAAAAGAAAAGTAACGGAGAACCCTGAACCTGTGAACG
>JADFWI010000164.1 GCA_015222985.1 Pseudomonadota bacterium
TAATTCTTCTGTTTCCTGTTTTCCCATTCAACATTCGATGTTGAACGTTCGATGTTCGATGTTCATTTTTTTGTAACCGTGAACGGTTACGTGAATTCACTGACCATCCGGCATCGGTCAAATAACCAGTGACCAATGACTAACAACCTCGGTTCACGACACCCCAATTCGTCTCACTTTTTCCGCTGCATCAGCCATGCTGTGGGCTACGATGAAATCGAGATCGGATTGGGCCAGGATACGGCGGCCTTCCTCCACATTGGTGCCGTCCAGACGGACCACCACAGGCACCTCGATCGCTACCTTTTTGGCCGCATCCACCACTCCCCTGGCCAGTACGTCGCATCGCAGGATACCACCAAAGATGTTTATCAGGATTCCCTGCACATTTTTGTCTGCAAGGATGATTTCAAAGCCTTTGGTGACCATCTCCGTGGTGGCTCCGCCGCCCACATCCAGGAAATTGGCCGGTCTGGCCCCAGCCTGCTTTATTAAGTCCATGGTGGCCATGGCGAGGCCGGCGCCGTTGACCATGATCCCAACGTCTCCCTCAAGGTGGATGTAGTTCAGACGGTGTCGTGAGGCTTCAAGCTCCAGTGGGTCCAGCTCGTAAGGGTCATCCAGTTCCAACAGGTCCTTGTGGCGGTAAAGGGCATTGTCATCAAACTCGATTTTGGCATCCAGGGCAAGAAGGTGATTGTCATCTGTCAGGACCAGGGGGTTGATTTCTGCCAGAGTGCAATCCAGGGAGTCAAAAAGCCTGTAGAGTTGCGTGAAGATCCCCGTGCCGACCCGTATGAGGCCGGGGTCTATTCCCATGCCAAACACGAGATTGCGTGCCTGAAAGGCCGGAAGCCCGAGACCCACATTGATCCACTCCCTCATAATCTGTTCAGGAGAGCTTTCAGCCAGCTCCTCAATCCCTATGCCGCCCTCGGAGCTGGCGATCAAGACCGGGCGTTGTCTGGCACGATCAATAGCTGCTCCAACGTAAAACTCCTGCTTTACGGCAAGACCCTCTTCCACCAGGACTTTTCTGACCCGTTTTCCCCTGGGGTCCGTCTGAGGCGTTACCAGGGTCATGTTCAGAATCTCCCGGGCAGCCTCGGCCACGGCTTTCACTGTTTCTACTACGCGGACACCACCGCCTTTGCCGCGGCCTCCGGCATGGATCTGGGCCTTAACGACCCAGCGAGATCCGCCGATCTGCTCGGCGATTTTTCTCGCCTCTTCAGCATCACGGGCCACTGAGCCCCGCGGAACAGGAATTCCGAATTTCGACAAGATTTGCTTTGCCTGGTATTCGTGGATTTTCATGGTTTGGTCCTACATATTAACGGGCTGCTCTACGATTTGTCCCATTGGTCTTCCGTTCAAATCGTCAATGGCCGCCCCGAGAGCCTTCATAACCTCAAATTTGGCTGCGCCTCGTACTTTCAAACTCCGGTGATCGGGCAACTGGAAAAAGAAAAGCCCTTTCATCTTTCTGATGCCACCCATGTACGTGCGGATTTTCCATTGTGAGTGGACAGGCAAGGTTTTGTTCCTGTAGACCGACAAAAATCCGTAATGGATCTTCAGGCCGTCCGGGCTTACGGTCACCGCGCTGAAGCCCCAAAAGGGACCGTTGAAAAACCACAAGGCGATCAATCCCCAGGCGACCACAAGGATCATGTGGGTGAAGTTCTGTTTCCGGATAGTACGGACCAGCAGCCACACAATGATCGCCGCAATGATCCCCATGATGACATTTTGTACCATCACGGAGCGTATGAAAAAAGTTTCAGCCTCCATTTATCAACTATTTTTGTACTGTACTCCTGTCAGTCTGACCTAAACCCTCTTCCCTGTGGGCATAACCGCTAAGCAACTCTCTCCGCTCATCCCCCCCTTTTTCAAAGGGGGGGAAGGGCAGTTAGTCTCCTGAGTGAGCGCTTATGGTCTCCGTGGGGGATAGGCCATAGTGATGGACCAAAGGTCCCAGGTTCGAACTGGTATCACCGGCCGGAATTCCTGTCAAACAAAAAACAGGCTCAGAAAACGGCGGCTTCACACAAGGACTTTTGACGATTTCATCAAAAATAGATTGACCATCAAGAGCTTTTATGCTATCAGACGCAGGCAATTTTGGTTGATATATGTAGGTCTAGAAACCAGTTTATGGTTCCCGGTATGCCCTTGAGAGAGGCCTTACTGCGGAACCAGAAGCAAGGAGGAAATTCATGCGCGCACATAAAACACCATTAATTCTAGCAGTAACGATTGCACTGTCATTTCTCTGCCCCTTTGCCTTTGCCGGTCATGGGGGAGGGAGCGCCCACGAGGCGGTCCATATTGAAGGTGGAGACTATGTGACCATCTCAGGAACCATCATCGATTCCCACCAAGAACCGGTGGGAGAAGCCGTGATCACGGTGGATATGGACGGCCATGATGTTGCTCATGTTGAAACAGCACATAATGGCCATTACCTGGCCCAGTTCATGGTCGAGGCTGGCGCTATGGAGACTGCCCGCTTTGACATGAAGGTTAGAAAAGCCAGCTTTGCGACCAGGACCATACACTTTGCGGGAACGGACTTTGCTCAAAAAGAAAAGCACTTTTATGTTGCCGAGGAGGTTTCCCTGGACCGTGTGTTGGGTCCGGCGTTCTGGATCTCCACCGTTGTTTTTATCCTTGCCTATGTCCTGATCGCCTTTGAGCTCCTGCACCGTACGATTGCCGCCATGCTGGGGGCTGCCATGATGCTGTGTCTCTCTTACACCGTAGGGACTATCAATCCTGAGTTTCGTATCTTCTCCTTTGAGGCGGCCATCGGTTTCATTGACATGAATGTGGTCTTTCTTTTGATGGGCATGATGATCATCGTGGGGGTCCTTAAGAATACCGGTGTCTTTCAATGGTGCGCATACATCTCTTACAAGCTGGCCAAGGGCAAGATTTTTGTGTTGACCATTATCTTGATGATCTTTACGGCGATCTCTTCAGCCTTTCTGGATAATGTTACCACCATGCTGCTCCTTACGGGTGTTGCCATCGAGATAGCCATTTCCTGCAGTCTCAATCCTCTCCATCTGCTGATCCCGTTGGTCCTTGCCTCTAACGTCGGCGGCACTGCCACGCTGATTGGGGACCCGCCCAATATCATGATCGGCTCCTATGTGGGTCTCTCATTTATGGACTTTGTGGTGGCGCTCGCCCTGGTATGCGTTGTCTCGATGGGTGTGATGTTCGTTTACACCAAGCTTGTATGGGGAAAGGCTTATGCAACGGCCCAGGCATCTGTTGCCAATGTGGAGGAATTTACGGCCGAGCTAAAGGAAAAATACAAGATTTACGACCCCACATTGCTCACATACGGATTGATTATTCTCGGTTTTACAATCTTCCTCTTCCTTTCTCATGGTTACTGGCACATGGAGGTGAGTGTTGCGGCCCTTACGGGCGCGAGCGTCCTGTTCACTGTGGGCGTTATCACCGGAAAGGTGGATCTGCTCCACTTGATCGAAAAAGATATTGAGTGGCCAACGCTCATGTTCTTTATCTTCCTATTTGTCCTGGTAGGCGCGGTGGAAGAAGCAGGGCTTCTTGCCGTAGTTGCAGACTGGATACTTGATCTTTCAGGCGGGAGTTATCTCATATCCATGACCTTGATCCTCTGGGTGGCTGCAATCATGTCCGCCTTTGTGGACAACATCCCCTTTACGGCCACCATGCTCCCCATTGTGGCCTATCTCACCAAGGTCATCCCGGGCGCTGAGAACACCCTGTGGTGGGCCCTGGCCCTGGGGGCGTGTTTCGGCGGCAACGGAACCATTATCGGCGCTTCGGCAAACGTTGTCACCATGGGTATCGCCGAGTCCAAGGGCTACAAGATATCCTTTATCGGGTTCATGAAGACAGCATTTCCATACATGATCATAAGCATTATCATCGCCCAGGTGTGGCTCATGATCTTTAAGCCGGCGTAGAATCAGGCGACTGAAGCCATAACACACGAAAAGCCCGATCTCTTTATGAGGTCGGGCTTTTTTTTGATCCTGAAGAACTCTTACGGTAAGGTCTATCGAAGGGGGTAGAGGTGCATAAGCGCTGAGTTGTTTTGTAAACGTTTACAGGTTACATTTATGCCGTACGGAATTGTTTTGAAAGATGAACGTCGAACATCGAACGTCCAACGTCGAATGAAAAACGAATATCCAATACCGAA
>JADFWI010000165.1 GCA_015222985.1 Pseudomonadota bacterium
AGCCCGTATTTTCTCAAAAAGGAGTAATATTCGAAAGGAGGGTATCATGTCATCGACAGATTTTTTCATCATCTTGCCCGGTTCTCCCGGGTTGTCTGTTCTGATATGGCTACTGCTTGCCATTGTTATGTTGTATCTTGCTCGCTGTCCTGCACATCGCGCCATCAGATCGTTAAGCCGTGTTATTCGTAGTGGAATGCGGTTGGCTTCCAGATCCGTAGCGCTCGCAGAGAAAGGACTGGTGCACCGCAATAGACAGGTTCTGCTTGCTGCCGGCAGGGAATCGGTGGAGCGATTGATTGAGCGCGAGTTCTACAGGGTGGATGCGGTTGTCAAACGCGATCTGAGTGGTTATCCAGCCATACAGCGTGCTCTGGCAGATCAGATTACTCACATTGATGAAGACTACAGAGAAAGCGCTGAGTTGCCTCCCCCTCCGCCGACCTGGGTGGATGCAGTGGAGGCTATTGCCAAGATTCCCCCTACTGGTGATGCGACAGTGACAAACATATTGAAGGAGATCCACAAGACCGGCGTTAAACAATATAAAGGCACCATGGACGAATACAGGAAAAGCATGGGTGTTCGCCATACTCTACTAAAGAAGATGATGCCCTATTGGCGCAAACTGACACAGAGGCTGGATCAAGTTGGCAAAACCATCAACGGTCTGCAGGAACGTTCGACAGTCATAGACAACAGGATGGAAGAATATGAAAAGATTCGAGCTCAGACTGACGAGGCTGAACGTACGTTATCCTCATCCGCAATGACCCAGTTTGTCATCTCCGGCTTCGTATTGCTTATTGCTATTGGAGGAGCCATTATCAATTTCAATTTGATCGCCCTGCCCATGTCGGAAATGGTTGGCGGTGGCAGTTATATTGGGCAATTCAAGACCTCGAATGTGGCCGCACTGGTGATCATTCTTGTAGAGGTTGCTATGGGACTCTATCTCATGGAATCGCTTCGCATTACCAAGTTGTTTCCTATTATCGGATCAATGGATGACAAAATGCGTGTGAGAATGATCTGGATTACATTTAGTATCCTGTTGATTCTGGCAGGAGTTGAGTCAGCGCTGGCCTTTATGCGTGACCGGATTGCGGCTGACATGCAGGCTTTGAGACAATCCCTGGCTGCTCTGGAAGCGGTTCAGCCGGTGAATAGCTGGATACCCACGGTCGGCCAGATGGTGATGGGATTTATCCTGCCCTTTGCATTGACATTCGTGGCCATACCACTGGAGTCTTTTGTAAACTCTTCCCGAACGGTGATGGGGATCGCATTGGCAGGGCTGCTGCGCTGGATCGCCTTTTTGCTTCGTTTGCTTGGAAACGTCGCCGATTATTCAGGTGAATTAATGGTAAACATATACGACTTGCTGATTTTTCCTCCCTTATGGGTAGAGAAGCTTGTTCATGATAGAGGACAACAGGCTAAGATAAATCCTCAAGAGGAGACGACATGAAAAAAAATTCTATTGCCATTATTGTTCTTTTGTTCATTGGAGGATTGCTCACGGGTTGTTCTGACGCAGAAAATCACCGCCGTGGCGTGTACATGCTTATGGACACCTCGGGCACATACAAAAATGAGTTGAACAAAGCGTGCTCGATTGTTCACTATCTTCTTGGCACACTGGAGCCAGGAGACTCCCTTGGAGTAGCAAGGGTTGACACAGCTAGTTTTAGCGAAAAAGATATCATTGCAAAAACCACGTTTGACAGGCGCCCGTCAGTTTCCAATGGGCAGAAACGGATCTTCCGCGACAAAATTGACAAGTTCGTTTCCGCTGTCAAGGGGAGTGCGTATACGGATATTACGGGCGGTGTCTTGCAGGCGGTGGAGTATTTGAATGAGACCGGAGCCGGGAAGAAATACATCCTGATTTTTTCTGATTTGAAAGAAGATCTTGCTAAAGGGTATATTCGTGATTTTCCCATTCAGATGCGCGGTTTCAATGTTGTTGCGCTCAATGTCACCAAGCTTCGGAGTGACAATATCGACCCACGAGAATACATGAGCCGTCTTGAATACTGGAAAAAGAGATCAGAGGAGGGCAGTGCACGCTGGCGAGTCATAAACGATCTTGAACGGCTTGATGCCATACTGGCGGATTAGTCTGGGTCAGGCCCTTTCGCCAAAAATCGCTGTGCCCACGCGCACCAGGGTGGCCCCTTCTTCGATGGCGGCAGCAAAATCTCCGCTCATGCCCATGGACAGCTCTGTCACGTGCACATTGGCAATGGCCTCATCGCGGATCAGGTCCTGCAGGTTCTTGAGGGCCTTGAAATAGGGACGCACCTTTTCCGGGGCGTTGAAGAAAGGGGGCATGGTCATGAGCCCTTGAATTGAAATGTTTTCCAGGGGGGCAATGTGACGCACCAGGCGAACGGCCTGTTCTGTCTCTATGCCGGACTTGGTGGCCTCGCCTGAGATGTTTACCTGGACAAGGATCTTTTGGACCTTGCCCAGCGCACTGGCTCGTTTGTTCAACTCCTTTGCCAGTTTAAGGCTGTCTATTGAATGAATCAGGTCAAAGAGCCTGACTGCATATTTTGCCTTGTTGGATTGAAGGTGGCCTATGAAATGCCACGAAACGTTTTCTTCCCTGAGGGCTTC
>JADFWI010000166.1 GCA_015222985.1 Pseudomonadota bacterium
TAACCCATTATGAAAAGGATTGGTGTGGTGACCACACCAATCCTTTTTTTTGTGATGGCTGTTTTCACCTCTCCCCTGGGGAGAGGGATAGAGCCTGCCCCGCACTTGATGCGGGGGTGAGGGGGAAAACATGCGTCAGCAGTGAAGGAAAGGGTTATGGGTTGATTATGCCACAAAAAAGTGGTATAAGAAAATGCCTAATAATGAAAATACTCCCCACCGTTGGGAGAAGACGGGAGCTTTTAGCATGTTTAATATTGGTGACCTGGCAGTCTATCCGGCCCACGGCGTGGGGCGCATCGAGTCCATCGAGACACGGAAAATCTCAGGGGAAGAACAAGATTTCTATATCATGAAGCTCCTTGATAATAATATGATTATCATGATCCCGGTAAGCAACGTTGAGTCAGTGGGGTTGCGGGATATCATAGACGCGGGGGAGGTACCGAAGGTCTATGAGATTATGGAAAAGCGCGACATGCCCCCGGATAATCAGACCTGGAATCGGCGATACCGCGAATACATGGAAAAGATCAAGACCGGTTCGGTCTACGAAGTGGCCGAAGTGCTCCGCGATCTGTATCTGCTCAAGGAAGACAAAGACCTCTCTTTTGGGGAACGCAAGATGCTCGATACGGCTCAAAGTCTTCTTCTAAGAGAGCTTTCAATCGCCAAGAAGACAGACGAGAACGCCATCATGTCGGATATTAACTCCATATTTGATCTGGAAGAAAATGACTAGGGAGCGGGGTGCCTGTTTTCAGTTTTACGGCAACAGAAAAGGAAGCAGGACGCCGCCTCGACACGGTCATAGCAGCACGAATTCCTGCCCTGTCCCGGTCCTATGTAGGTCGATTGATTCGAGAAGGGCGCGTTACGGTCAATAGCCTGACGACAAAATCCGCGTATGTCACCAGACGCGGCGATGTTGTCCGGGCTGAAATCCCACCCCCGCAACCGATTGCCTGCAAGCCCGAACCGATTCCTCTTGCTATCCTTTATGAGGACTCCGAGGTCATTGTTCTTAACAAACCTGCCGGCCTTGTAGTCCACCCTGCGGCAGGTCACCAGAGCGGAACCCTTGTAAATGCATTGCTCTACCATTGTCGGGATCTACAAGGCATCGGGGGTGATCTCCGGCCAGGCATAGTCCACCGCCTTGACAAGGACACTTCCGGGACCCTGGTGGTTGCAAAAAATGACATGGCCCACGACTGCCTGAGCCGCCAGTTTAGAAAGCGCCACGTGCAGAAACAATACATGGCCCTGGTTTGGGGAGATATGAAGGCATCGGCAGGGGTCATCGACTTGCCTATAGGTCGCCATCCTGTCGATCGGAAAAAGATGTCCACAAGGAGCAGGAGAAGTCGATCTACGGAGACCCGATGGAAGATCAAAGAAGCCTTCCCCGGCGTGACCCTGCTTGAGATTGATCTGAAGACAGGACGGACTCACCAGATTCGGGTCCACTGCGCGGCCACAGGTCATCCCGTGGTTGGAGACGCCACATACGGAGGGACAAAAAGATGGAAAGGCACGCCACTGCAGGATGCCCGGCATATCCTCAGATCCGTGAAGCGCCAAATGCTCCACGCCTGGAAGCTTGCCTTTGCACATCCCCGCACAGGGGAATTGATGAGGTTTGAGTCCCCTTTGCCAGAGGATATGGCCTCAGTGCTGAAGTCCCTTCGGGCCCTCACTGGACAAGGAACGCAGAGTGTTTAGGCTTGACAATGAAGCTTGAAACATATATGAAATTGATCCATGCGGTATTTGAAGTGTTGGGATCTGCCCGCCAATTGACGGTCATGCCCTCAACCGGTGGCTAATCACCTGTTATTCCTTTCCAAATGCCAACGTTGGCTTTCGTATCGAGGGCCCCTTTCCGTCCCGCACATACGTTTTGTGACGGCTGTCAGTTTAGGCAGCAGCTTTTGTCAACAATGGAGAGCAGCTTCCGAATGGCGCTGGTTTGTGCCAACAGGCGTTTGCAAAATGTTGATCTGTTGTGTTCGTTAAGTCTACGCGAATCTCATAACGTGAAGAAAGGAGGTTGACACCTGATGCACAGCATTAAGATCGGTATTGTTGGGGTCGGCAATTGCGCCAGTTCGTTGGTTCAAGGAATAAGTTATTACAGGCACAATAATGGTGAAGACGCCATAGGTTTGATGCATTGGGACATCGGTGGATACAAACCATGCGACATCGAGGTGGTGTCAGCGTTTGACATTGACAAGCGAAAAGTCGGCAGGGACGTGGCAGAGGCCATTTTTGCCGCCCCGAATTGCACCACCGTATTTCACAAGGACGTTCCAAAAACAGGCACTACTGTGAGGATGGGGAATATCCTGGATGGTTTTTCTGAACATATGCGGGATTATGATGACAAATACACCTTTGTCTTGGCCGACGAGCCCGGGCCTCACATGGGAGAGGTTGTCCGCGTTCTCAAGGAATCGGGCACGGAGATTTTGTTGAACTACCTTCCGGTTGGGTCCGAAGATGCGACTCGCTTCTATGCCGAGTGCGCCTTGGAGGCAGGGGCTGCCTTTGTAAATAACATGCCTGTATTCATTGCCAGCGATCCCTTCTGGGCCAAACGTTTCGAGGATAAGAACATACCCATCATCGGAGACGACATCAAGGCCCAGCTCGGAGCCACCATAACCCATCGGACCCTGACCGACCTGTTCAAGAAAAGGGGTGTCAAGCTGGAGCGCACCTACCAGCTCAATACGGGCGGCAACACCGACTTTCTGAATATGCTTAATCGCACCCGCCTTCTCTCCAAGAAAGAGTCAAAAACAGAGGCAGTCCAGTCGGTTGCGGCCAAACGATTGGACAATGAGAACATCCACATCGGCCCCAGTGATCATGTGGCCTGGCAAAAGGATAACAAGATCTGCTTTATTCGAATGGAGGGCAAGCTGTTCGGTGACGTGCCCATGAACCTGGAGTTGCGCCTTTCAGTGGAGGATTCTCCCAATTCCGCCGGTATTGTCATTGACGCTATCAGGTGCAGCAAGCTGGCCCAGGACCGGGGTGAGGGCGGCATCCTGTACGGGCCGTCGGCCTACTTTATGAAACACCCGCCCCGGCAATACACAGACGATGAAGCCTATCGAATGACCGAGGCCTTTATCGAGGGAACCGAAGGAAAGAAGCCGGATGAAATGCTTGATTATCGCCGCCGGCAAGGGCAGCAGGCTGTGGCCGAAGGGTGAAAGCAAACCCCTCGTCCCCATCCTGGGGGTTCCCCTTATTGAGCGGGTGATCCGCTCTGCAATGCGCGCAGAAATCGATGATTTTTGTGTGGTCACCGGCTACAAGGGCGACGGTGTGCGTCATTTCCTGGACGGCTTGGCCCGACGCTGCGGCATAGGAATCACTCATGTCATCAACGACGCATGGGATCAGGACAACGGACTATCGGTGCTCAAGGCCCGGCAACACCTCAACGGCGGTCCCTTCCTCCTGTTGATGGGTGATCATCTGTTCGATCCTGCCATCCTGCACGCTCTGGCCAGAAAGTCATTGGGAGAGGGGGAGGTTACCCTCGCCGTGGACTCGGACACCGTCAACCCGCTCATCGACATGGACGATGTTACCCGGGTAAAGTCGGAAAACGGCAAGGTGCGTGACATTGGCAAGGGCCTTCGGGCATTCAACGGCTTTGATACCGGTATGTTTCTCTGTACTCCAGGCCTGCTTGAGGCGTTGGAACGAAGCACGGCAAAACACGGTGATAGCAGCCTGACAGGTGGTGTGCGTTGCCTGGCCGCTGAAGGCAAAGTGAATGTCTTTGACATCAGGGGCAGGTTCTGGCTGGATGTTGATGATCCAAAAAACCTGGAGAGGGCGGAAGGCGAGCTGCTTGGTCAAATGCGGGACAAGCCGAATGACGGCCCGGTTTCCAGGTACATCAACCGTCCGGTGTCACTGAGGATATCACGCCGCCTCACTCGCTTACCAGTGACACCCGACCAGATATCTCTGGTATCGTTTCTCTGTTCCCTTATTGCTGCAGGGCTTTTTGCCCTAGGCGGCTATCCCGCCCTGCTGGCTGGCGGCATACTTGCCCAGTTTGCTTCCATATTAGACGGCTGCGACGGCGAGGTGGCCCGGCTGAAGTACTGTGAAAGCGATTTCGGGGGTTGGTTCGACGCGGTACTGGACCGCTATGCCGATGCCTTCCTGTTGTTCGGGCTGACATGGCATCTCCTGGAGGCTGGGACAACGGTCTTGGTCATATTCACCGGTTTTATGGCCATCATCGGCTCGTTCATGCTGAGCTACACGGCGGACAAGTACGATAGCCTTATGCGCGAGCGCATCATCGCTGGAGGCAAGGCCGGGTTGCGTATGGGGCGGGATGTACGGGTGTTTCTCATCTTTTTGGGCGCCGCGACCAATCTGGTACTGCCGGTGCTCGCCTTGATCGCTGTGGTTATGAATTTCGAGACCCTACGGCGGATCATGGTTGCCCGTGATGGACAGCATTGATCGTGCCAAACGGCGAATCAGGGTCATCATCGAGGGTTCCCGCGTGCCCGAAGACCTGCGTCACGCCGACAACACCCTGAAGTGGTTGTTGCACTTCGAACCCGAGGCCGACGAAGCCTTGCAAATCGCGGCGCTGGCACATGACATTGACCGGGCCATCAATGAGATCAAGGTCAAACCCACGGACTTTGACGACTTCGACGCCTTCAAGACTGCTCATGCCAGGAACGGGGCCAAAATACTGCGCCCGATTTTGAACGGGTTCGCCTTGGAGCAGGACGTTGTGGAAGAGGCTTGTCGACTGGTAACCTGCCATGAGGTGGGCGGCGATCCCCGCTCCAACCTGCTCAAAGACGCGGACAGCATCTCCTTCTTCGACGTCAACCTGCCGCTCTATTACGAACGAGAGGGCTGGCAGGAGGCCAAGCGGCGATCTATCTGGGGCTATAGGCGTCTTTCCTCGCGGGCGAAAGAAATAGTAAAGAACATAATCTACCAGGACGAGACACTGACTAGGCTTCTAAAAGAGGTCATTGATGGAAGAGCCTGTTGACGGTTTTATCGCCTATTTAAAACACAAGCAGCGTGCAGCCTGAATTTTCGCTCCTTCCCCTTACAACACGCCGCAAGTGTCAGCGCGCCAATAGTTTCCAAGAAGCTTGACAGGACTTGTGATCTAGGTTATTAATATTACGAGCCATTTGATTGTTTAGCGACGAATGGGCAAGGAACATGTCATTTAGCTCCCCGTAAACGGCTCCCAAGCCTTCACGTAGCGCATAACCTCATTTAGGGCATAGGCTTTCAATGTTATGCCCCCTGCTTTGACCGTGCTACGCACTGCTTTTCGGGTAAAATCTCAACTGTAGCCAAGCCTATGTAAGGAGCCAAGGAAGTCTTATTATTGAGTCCCTTTAACAAAAAACTGGCCTTATGGCTAGCGGCAGGTTTTGTCCTGGTATTGCTCTTCAGCCTGTTTTCCCGGACAAGGGTACAGGTGAGAGAAATCAGTTATACGGAATTCATCGCCCAAGTGGAAAAGGGGCTTGTATCAGGCGTGGTCATTAAGGATCAAGAGATCTTCGGGACCGATGTTAATGGTCTTACTTTTGAGACCTTCGTTCCTGAGGATGCAGGCCTGATCAAGGTCCTGAGAAGTCACGGGGTTTCCATTAAGGCCAGGCCTGCTTCTGAATCGCCATGGTACTTGGATATACTGATATCCTGGGTCCCCATTGCTCTGCTTATTGCCGTGTGGGTGTTCTTTATGCGACAGATGGGGGGAGGGGGAGGCAAGGTTCTATCTATTGGCAAAAGCAAGGCCAGGCTTTTTTCCGATCAGTCTGAAAAGGTGACCTTTCAAGACGTGGCTGGGATTGACGAGGCCAAAGAGGAGTTGGGTGAGATCATCGATTTCTTGAAAGACCCGAAGAAGTTCACCCGCTTGGGCGGTAGAATTCCAAAAGGTGTTCTTCTCATGGGAGCCCCTGGTACCGGCAAAACGCTTCTGGCAAGGGCAATTGCCGGAGAGGCTGACGTTCCGTTTTTCAGCATCAGCGGTTCGGACTTTGTGGAGATGTTTGTAGGCGTTGGAGCGTCGAGGGTCAGAGACCTATTTGTACAGGGGAAAAAGCATGCCCCCTGCATTATCTTTATCGACGAAATCGATGCCGTGGGCCGCCACAGGGGTGCCGGTCTTGGCGGAGGACATGACGAAAGAGAACAGACCCTAAACCAGCTCTTGGTAGAGATGGACGGTTTCGAATCGAATGAGGGAGTAATTTTGATCTCAGCTACAAACCGTCCTGACATCCTGGACCCTGCTCTTACGCGCCCAGGACGTTTTGACCGCCTGGTCGTTGTGCCAGTACCCGATGTAAAGGGTCGTGAAGGCATTCTTGAAGTCCACAGCCGAGAGACGCCTTTGGCAGATGATGTGGATCTGGCTGTCCTGGCCCGGGGCACACCTGGATTATCGGGCGCTGACCTGGAAAACATGGTCAACGAGGCAGCACTGCTGGCTGCACGGTCTGACAAGGACCGTTTGGAGATGGCCGACTTTGAGGAGGCCAAGGATAAAGCGCTGATGGGGACAGCCCGCAAGAGCATGGTCATCAGCGACGATGAGAAGAGAAACACCGCCTATCATGAAGCAGGCCACACCCTGGTTGTGAAAAAGCTCCCTGGCACTGACCCGATCCACAAGGTCACCATCATACCCAGGGGTCGCGCCATGGGCCTTACCCAACAACTCCCCATGGATGAAAAGCACACCTATCCGAAGAAATATCTTTTGAACAATCTCGCAGTACTCATGGGTGGTCGAGCGGCCGAAGAGCTGGTCCTTAACGAGACAACGACTGGTGCGGGCAACGACCTCGAACGGGCCACGGAGACTGCGCGAAAGATGGTCTGCGAGTGGGGCATGAGCGACAAACTAGGCCCCTTGGCCTTTGGCCAGAAAAAGGAGCAGATCTTTCTGGGTAGAGAGTTTGGTCAACATCGGGATTACAGTGAAGAGACAGCCGTGCTTATCGATGAGGAGGTTACGCGTCTGGTGTCAGATGCGTACGAAAGAGCAAGAAAGATCGTGCAACATAACATGGGCGCCCTTCACGCCCTGGCTCAGGCTCTGCTCGAAAGAGAAACACTAGCACAAAGTGATATCGATGCTATCATTGCAGGAGATGCTCCTGCATCCCAACCTTAACCCCGGCCATGATTTCTGGCAAAAGGCAAACCGCAAGTTCAGAAACACACAGATGAAGCGCGACAAGCTTTACATAATAGCAAAACACTACACCATCGCAAAAAATGTCCCTCATGGGCCAACAGTGACAGTAAAGCCGACAGCGTATCTCCTGAGCCTGCCTCCTCAGGCAGCGATTGCTGAGGTGGCATCCTACATCGAGTCGCTGGAAGCCGACCTGAGGCAATACACCGGGGCCTCCACTTCTAAACACCGCGAGAAGGTATCCACGGTGGAATTTGAGCTTGAGATTGCCCAACAATTTCTCGCTGATCTCAAACAGAGGTATGAGAACGACTTGAGAAGGAGTGCACATGGCAAAGATCCTTGTTGTGGATGACGATACAAACATCCGCCAGTACTTCACAGGGGAGCTGTCTGATGAGGGACATCAGGTCTCAACTGTGGACTCCGGCCACCAACTACTGAGCGTCATAGATCGTTTTGAGCCGGATGTCGTGGTTCTCGACATCATGCTTGTAGATCATGACGGACTTGAACTTCTTAAAGAAATCCGCAAGGAATACTATGACCTGCCCGTCATCTTATGTAGCGCTTCCGAAACGTACAAATACGACCAAAGGTCCGTGGGCGCGGATTATTACGTCGTCAAGTCATTCGACCTCTCTGAACTGAAAACAATGATAAATAGAGCTGTTAAGGCACACAAGCCAGGTCATTTCAACGGAAACTGAAACGGCAAGACAAGCACAGCAGAAAAACATGGGCAGAGTATGTGAAGGAAAAAACAACATAAATGGTTTCCAGGAAATCTACTAAGGGTTCGCGAAGAAATAAATTTGCATTTTCAGGAGTCGAGGCACACGCATGGCAAGACACGAGGAGGGCGAATAGCAAGCTATTTAACCGACGAGCAACGCAGCCAGGCGGGATGGATCGGCGCATCAAAATGTGAAGTTA
>JADFWI010000167.1 GCA_015222985.1 Pseudomonadota bacterium
CAGTATGTGCGCATACAGCGTGCCCTGTGTGGTTTCTCGAATCGGTATCATCTGCCATGCGTCCTCTGGTTGCCGGGCAGCCCACTCGTCAACACGAATCGGGTCTGTCTGTGCCTTTAATTTCGTAGGATTTCTGCCCCGGTTCGATTTCGGCTCCGGAACGGTTGGTTCAGGGTCTTCCAGATAAATGCGCTGATCTTTGTGTACATCGGCCATAAAAATCTCATCATCGGAGTCTAAAGCGCGCAAAAAGTCAGGTTCCTTCCCATATCCACCATCCACACCCACCCAGTTGAAGCGGATACCGTTGATACGAGCCTGTTTTATCATATCAAGCGCCTGTTCGGATTTCTTCTGGTAAACAATAAACTCTTCAGGGACACCAGCATTTCTGCATCGCTCCGGATCATTTATCCATATCTTAGGAAGATAAAGACGGGTGTTGATCAACGTAACGTGGCTACGACAGGCCAACGCCGCAAAAACCCCCACCTGACAGTTTTCCACCTTACCGAGCCTGCCACACCACTGACGCGCCACTCCTACAGACATTGTGCCTTTCTTTATGAAGGATGTTTCATCAATGATCAGACAGATGTCCGGATCGCCGCCAAAAAACGAATCTGCATCTATGCCGATCTGATTCAAAATTGCGTATGCGTCCCATGGAGAATTCGATATGAAGTTCTGAAATGACTGTTCGTCCGAATCAGGCACCACCTCTGCAATCCGTTCCATATTCCTCTTATCTGACTGCATCAGCCCACAAAGATATTGTTCTGCCTGTGTTGCTACCGATCTAGTGTTCACCGTGAAGTAATCGCCGTAACGACGAATAAACAACACAAAATCCTCTGCAATATCGATGAAGGGGTTAATAGGCGTGCCAATCACGTAAGATCTTGTTGTTTCGTATGTTACATCCATTTGTACTGGAATTTTGATATATCTATATTTTAACATCTGATATGGCACAAAATCCTCTGCAACACGGATAAATGGATTGGTAGCTTGGATAATAACTTTAGATCTTGTTATTTTCGGTGTTATGGCCCTCTGTAAGTGGGCTGCATATGTGCATTTTCTCCATTCTGAGTTGTGGTTTGTTACAGGTATTCTTTCTGAATATTCCTGGTTCATTCTGAATATCATGAAACTTTATTCTTACTACCAACTACATATAATGATATGCACATACATCGAGTACACTCGACTTTTTGGCAATCTGATATATTAGTGTCGATGTGTTGAGTCAATCCACCGTGAAAAATCAATGTGACAAAGTAGAAGTAAGTACATCGTCCAAATCAAAAAGAATCAGCCCACGCTATTCGAAATGTTTGGCGACATGGCACAAGAGGGGGAAGCGATTGGCAGCATCAAAACCGTAGAAAAGAGCCGTGGCCGACTCGAAGAAAGGGATGGTCGCTTTTTCCCCTTGGAAGACGTAGAATTTGATGCGCGGTGGGGTAAGAGTGACTTTAAGACGCTCATATCGGTTGATAGAACGATCAAAAAGATAAAAAAGGAAGAGATATCAATAGAAAGATCATATTATGTGTCTAATATGGAATTGGAATGCCACCAATCGAAAACTTTGACTGATATGGAAGAAGAACTCTTCACTGCCATACGTGAGCACTGGCATGTCGAATCCAATAATTATATCAGAGACATGACATTCAAAGAAGATTGCGTGAAGACCAAGAATAAAAATCAAGGACAAATTTTAAGCTTGCTGCGAACTGTTGCTATCAACACCATCAGAAAAACGAATCCGAAAAACTTTAAAGAAGTGATCGATTCTTTTTGCGATTCACAGGATGTTTTAGCAAGTGTTTTGTTGAAATTTAATTTTTTGCGATCGTGGATTTAGGTTTTCGTAACTCGTTGTAAGCCGTCTGAGTGTCGGAGGGCAATCGACACTGAACAGTTGACACTATGGCAAGTTTTGGCTCCGGCGATCGATTTCCCGAGGGACTGGTGCCGATAAGGGTGTTTTTTGGGATGTTCCGGAGAATTTTAGAGAAAGGTCTTAACGAGTCGTGTCTCGATCAGTTGAGGTGACTTGTGTGGTCTTGGGTTTTATGAGAAAGCCGTGTCCCCCGCCCCATTGACCACCAGCGCACCCACCAATATCAGCCCGCCACCCACCAGCACGCTTGACGTGATCGGCTGGCTTAAGGATGATTGCGGCAAGGACCATAGCGCTTGCGGGCTCCAGGAG
>JADFWI010000168.1 GCA_015222985.1 Pseudomonadota bacterium
ACACATAATATCAAAGACTTTCTGGAAGAGGCCTTTCCGTTTGTCTGGATCACCGGAGAAATCTCCAACTTCCGCGTACCGGTTTCAGGCCATTTCTACTTTACCATAAAGGATTCTGGGGCACAGATCAGTGCGGTAATGTTTCGCGGCCAGAACCGGAACCTCAAATTTCAGCCAGAAGACGGAATGGCGATCATTGCCATGGGTCGCCTCAATGTGTATGAGACCAAAGGGATCTATCAGATCATAATCGAATATTTGGAGCCCGAAGGCGTTGGTGTCCTGCAGTTAGCCTTTGAGCGGCTCAAGAGAGAGCTTGCAGCCGAAGGGCTCTTTGATGAGAAGCACAAACTCCCCTGTCCGTTCCTGCCGCAAAAGATTGCCGTGGTTACTTCGCCGACCGGAGCCGTTATCCGAGACATAATAAATGTGATCGATCGCAGATTCCCGAACATGACCGTGGAGATTGCACCGGTCAAAGTTCAGGGAGAACAAGCTGCCGAGGAGATTGTTGAGGCCCTTAAACTGTTGAATGACCGCAATGATGCTGACGTTATCGTGGTGGCCCGAGGGGGCGGATCTCTTGAGGACCTTCAGGCCTTTAACTCAGAGGTAGTGGCCAGGGCCATTTTTTCTTCTAAGATTCCGGTTGTTTCGGCTGTTGGGCATGAAACGGATTTCACAATAGCCGACTTAACGGCTGATTTGCGTGCCCCAACCCCCTCTGCTGCGGCAGAGCTGATAGTTCCCGTAAAAAATGACCTGTTGATGCGAACAAAGGAGATCAGAGGTGCCTTAAAGGGCGCTATTAACCATCGAATTCAACTCCTTAGAGAACGTGCTATTCAGCTTTCAAGACGCCTTGTCCATCCAAACAGGCAGATTGCAGACTATAGACTCCGCCTCGACGATGTCCTGGGTAGGATGTTGCGAGGATTCTCAAGAGAACTTGCGGCAAACAGAAATTGCCTTAGGACAATGAAGCAAAGATTGGCCAGATGCAGCCCCGCGATTATAGTCGAAGACCTTAATATGTTACTTAAACACCATCGCCAGTCTCTTTTATCAGAAATGCAATTTTGCTTGGAATCGAAAAAGAGTGCATTCCGCACCACCGTGGGCAGGTTAAACGCTTTGAATCCCTTAGCGGTTTTGGAGCGAGGGTACAGTGTCACACGGATACTGCCCGGCTATACAGTCCTTAAGGATGTCGGGCAGGTTGATGTGGGGCAACGCCTTGATGTCACAGTCTCAAAAGGCGCAGTAGTGTGCCGCATAGAGAGGAAACGAGAGAATGGCCAAGCAGACATTTGAAAACGCCATGAAGCGACTGGAAAACATTGTTCAAGATCTCGAGAGTGGAGACCTGAGCCTTGAAGAAGCCTTGAAGAAATTTCAGGAGGGCATGAAGTTATCCAAGTTTTGCTCGGACAAGCTGGACGAAAGCGAAAAAAGGGTCTCCATACTGCTTAGGGATGAAGAGGGAGGCATTCAAGAGGAGCCTTTTGAGAAGGACCTTTTAGAGAAATAGACGCATGTTTGATCTAAAGGCCTATCTGAAAGCAAAGCAGCTTGCTGTTGATGCTGCCCTCAAAGAACTCTGGAACGATCAGGAGTCATACCCTACCCCGCTCGTCCGGGCAATGCGTTACTCTCTTGAGGCTGGGGGAAAACGACTGCGCCCGATTTTATGCATGGCAGCTTCTGAAGCCGTTGGGGGCTCTGAAGCAGATGTGATGCCTGCTGCATGTGCCCTGGAGCTTATTCACACCTATTCCTTGATCCATGATGATCTGCCGGCCATGGATGACGACGACCTTCGTCGTGGAAAACCAACGTGCCATAAGGCTTTTAATGAGGCCACAGCTATATTGGCTGGGGACGCACTGCTTACGGCCGCCTTTGAGGTCCTGGCGGCCCGAGGAGGCGACGACCACGGTGTTGATTCCTTGAAGTATCTGCAGGTGGTCTATCTGATAGCCCATGCCTCAGGATGTTCCGGCATGGTGCAAGGTCAGATGATGGATCTGTCTTTTGAGGGAAAGACGATTGGTCGGGAAAAACTTGAAAGGCTCCAGCACTACAAGACCGGGGCTCTTATTGAGGTTTCTCTGCGGGCCGGGGCCATACTTGGCGGGGGGAGCCCTGAACAGATAGCTGCCCTCGGGGCTTATGGCCGACATATCGGCCTCGCGTTTCAAATGGCTGACGACATATTGAATATTGAAGGGAAACCTGAGATGCTTGGCAAGGCCGTGGGAAGCGACGAGGCCCTTGGAAAGGCCACGGCCCCTTCTGTCATGGGCCTGGAGGGGGCAAAAGCCCGTGCCGGCGAACTCGTAGAAAGCGCCTTGGCGGCACTCAGAATGTTTGACATGAAA
>JADFWI010000169.1 GCA_015222985.1 Pseudomonadota bacterium
CTGATGTAGTGTTCCTCCGGGTCCAAGATGGCGTCAACCAGCGATGTCTCTGCCAGATGACCTCTTTCCTCCAGCCGGCACGTTACCTGCTGCACGGAAAAGCCATGTCTTTCGATCTGCTTTACTAGATGACCCGTGTGGTTGTTGAAAAGGGATTGAGTTTTTTCATTACAAACGCAAAAGCCAATCTTTATGACCTTTTGAAAGACCGACGCATCCACCAGAACTGGTTCAAGGCTAGACATATCCAGAAAAAGAGAAAGGTTGACGACCCTATTCTGATCTTTTTCGTCCTCACCATTTTCACGCCTACCCGAAATGTCAATCAAGAGCTGGGCAAAGCTGAATCCATCATCCCACTGCATAGGAATAACAAATAGAAGTTTGCCCTTTTCCTCCAAACCGGACAAATTCAGCAGTTGAAGTTGCTCAAGGGCGTCGATGAATCTGCCTACGCCCTTTCCGGATAACAACTTCATGGCCCCTGCACCTGCCAGCGACCTCAACGCCAATCCTTTCAAATCATGTTCCGTCAAGGCAGCGCCTCCGTTCCGAGATTCCAAACCCAAAAGAAGAAACGACTTCAATTTGTGCTCCCAGATCATTCCCGAGCCATCTATGAATGACTTCAAAAACCCGGGGTCAGGCGCTTTGTCGGGCTGAAGCGATATGCGGCCGAGCAACGCCCACATTCGCATGAGGATATGAGGCGACTTCTCAGGACCCGGATCCTTGAGAGACACTGTCAAGGCACTCAAGATGTCGATAAGCGCCTTATAGGGAAACCCCTGAAAACCGCTTCCTTTCAGCAAATCAACAATGCCAGCCAGGCTCTCATGTCTCAGCTCAACCAGTTTCAGGATGCATTCCGGCGCAAGCTGTTCTACTTTGAACCAGACAACGTCTCCCGGCCTAAGCGGCACTCGTGTTCGCGCAACGAGTTGTTTGCCTTTGATCAGGAGAAGCGAGTGATAAGGGGGAATCGATTTTAAGATTCTACCCTCTACCACCTCATGTCTCTTTAATGGCGGAATTGCTCTATTGTCTGCTTTTTTGCCCGGGTCGAGCTTGGACGGGGAAAGCAAGATGTGGTCAAGGTTATGAAGCATTTCTCAATCGGACGAGACTGCGCAGGGGTTAAGCCTGATCCATTTCCTGAAATCTCTTTCTCAAACCCAGCACAAGGCTGACCTCCCCTTTAGCAATCCCAAGGCGATTTGCTATCTTCTCCGAACTGAGCCCCGTTTCTGAAAGCGTGATGATCTCTTGCTGCAAATGACACACGTCTTTTTCTTTATGGCGTGTAGCCTCGCTCCCACCGGAAGCAAGGCTGGCTTCAGCACGGTTGAGCAGCAAATTCAGACTGATAATGCGGCTGTCAAGGTGTTCGTTGAGTCTTCTGACTATATTCTGTTTTTCCTTGAGCTGGACCTCAAATTGCCCCGCCACTTCTTGCGCATCTCTTAGGACAGGTTCAAGTGTATCAGTGATATGTTCCGTCCCGGATGCTCCGGACCTATCACTCAGGACCTTAACTTGTCTTACAAAGACGATGAAAAGTACGATCAGGCACAGATCCACAATAATCTGTATGATCGCCCAGAATTCCACGGATGTTGGCAGCATGATGAATCGACTTTGAACTCATTCCTGACGGCTTCGTAAAAAGTCCATCATTGTTGTTCCCAGGCTTAAATCACCACATCTAACAGGGCGCCCGGAATCTTTGAGTCTTTCTCTTGACCCCTTTTCTTTGTTGAATCTTTGTATTGGTATGCACTCCGTCCGGAATCTGCGGACTTATCGCCGGACCTATTTTTTTTCTTCCCCTTTCTCCTATTTGCGGGCAAAGGCCGGTTCAGTTCAAAGGCCTGCCGTTTGCCTTTTTGTATCTCTCTAATTCCAGTCCCTTGCCCAAGAGGGACTTTCATGTCCGTGATACGCGCCATTGTCTAGTCAAATATCTGGCCACGCCGCCTGCTAATGATTGATATCGCCCGGCTTCCGCTTACACCAGCAGAAATTCGGTAAAATCGATCCTGGCCACGGTTCCGGTCACAAGTACGGCATTAAGTGCATCAATAATATCTTTCTTCAGCTTCTTCCTGGAATCAACCTGTTCCATTTCTCCCATAGCTATTTTGCTCAAAACTCTGTAGATGGCAGCTCTGCAAAGGGTCATTTTCTCGTCCACCTCACTATACACCGCGCTGTTTGACGGTTTAATAGAAAGACTCAACAACAGATATGCCCTGTCGCCTTTTTCAGCAAGAAAAACCAGAAACCTGGCAAGATGAAGAATATCAGCCGTGCCGTTCTCTACAGAAGCCAGGTATACCTGCACAGAGACTGTCTTGCGTTGTTCCTCTTTGCCCTTTGTGACGAGTCCTGTTATCCCGTAAACGGAAAAAAGCACACATGTGCCAACAATGAAGCCGGCAATGGGACGTTGATATTTCTTGAGTTGGGCACGAACTGCCGACAGGGGTCTACTTTCAGGGGAATCAGAAGGCGAAGTATCCGAAAATGCTGTTTCTGTCTCCTGTTCCCTTGGGTCTTGCGTAGAATCTCCACTCTTTTCTGGGGTTTCCTCTGACTCTGCAGATCGACTCGGTTCAGTGGCGTCTTCCAATATGATTGTGGCCTCTGCCACCTGACCGCCCTCTGTTTCGCCTCCCCTCCCGGCTGAGCTATTGGTCTCAGGCTGACGTTCGCTTTCGACGCTCGATTTGGGTTCGATATTGTCATTGTTATCAAGCTGCTTTGTGTTTTCTTCCGGATTGTCCATGCATGAGCTCTTATGTCTGGTGATATGGCTTCAGCTTAGCTCTTAGTTTGATAATGGCCTTGGTGTGAATCTGGGAAATTCTCGATTCAGTCAGTCCCAGCACCTCCCCAATCTCTTTCAGTGTCAACTCGTCGTAGTAGTATAACGAAACCACCATTTGTTCTTTCTCCGATAGTGTCTTGATGGCTTTGACTATGACACGCCTCAATTCCGAGACCATCACGTGATCTCCTGGGTTGTCATCTCCTTGGATTAAACTCTTGAAGGATTTCCTGGATTCCGTATTATCCCTGTCGTCCTTGACATAACCATCCAGACTCAAGAGATCAATTCCTTTAGCCATGTTGAGGATGCCATAGTAAGTATCAAGACCAATTTCCATCTCATCGGCAATTTCCGCGTCATCTGCCGGCCTGTTGAACCTCGCTTCAACGGCTACGATGGCCTTTTCCATATCATGGAGCTTTTTTCTGGTTGATCGCGGAATCCAGTCCAAATTCCTGAGTTCATCCAGCATAGCCCCCTTGATCCTGAATTCGGCATAGGTCTTGAACTGAACATCTCGAGA
>JADFWI010000170.1 GCA_015222985.1 Pseudomonadota bacterium
GCCTGTTGATAATCGATGCCGCCTACCCCCTTTTTTCCCACCAGGTCCTCGTCGAAGCTATAAAAGATAACGTTGTTTTCGCGGTCAAAAATGTTGACTGTCTCTACCGTAAAGCTGTGAAGGGTGTTCCTCACAACCTGGTCCAAACGCTCAAAGAGAGTTTTGTTCCGGAGCTTGATGACCGGGCCAAACTGAAGGGCTGCAGGAACAAGGAACTGGAGAAAGACCTGATGGTTGAGGTTTTCTGCCATCAACAAGGCATAGTCTTCACTCTTTTTGATAAGCACTGTCTCGGCACGACGGGCAATGACCATGGATAAGGCCAAAGAACCCATTAGGATGACGATGAGGCTGGAAAAGGTAAAATACTTGACAAGCTTGAAGGGCCTTATGCGTTCTATGTCTTTTGGGTCCATCAAGATGGCCTATCCCGGCTTGGCCACGATCTGAGATACATAAAGCTCGAGAAATCGCTTGGAAGCTGCGGACTTGATGATGGCAACCGTGTCCGCCCCTTTGGCTGTGCCAGCCACGGCCACCACTTCTTTGCCCTCGGCAATAAGGCCCGCATCTGCCGCTTCCATAACGATCTCGCAGCAGACTTTCATCCCCTGCCCCAATCTTCTGAGGGTGTTGGCAACAAGGAGCGTGGGATAGACCCCTGAGAACTCTTTTGCCAGGGCGGTTTCAATGGAATGGGTCAGGATTGTGCCTTTGTAAACGCGGCCCCCCAGACGTGTGATTTCCTCAAAGGCATCATCCGAGAACTGATCCTGGTTTGGTCCCAAAAAGCCTACGGAGTGGGCGACCACTACAAGGTTTGCATCCTCTTCCTGCAAGATTTTCGCTGCCATGATGCCGGTTTCACCTGAGGTAGATGCCACGACCACGTCCTTGTAGCCCTCATCATGGATCAGTCGGTAAAGGATGTCCATACATGCATGGGTGTTCTGGGGACCCGGCTTTTCAAAATATTCGACCTGGCGTTTCATACGGCCCCCTTATTGAAGAATTCAAGGATTTCGTAACCGTTCACGGGTTCAGAGGTTCAAGGGTTCAGGGGTTTACCAAAAACCTAAACCGTTGATTAGTGGTTTCATCCCGCCGTAGGCGGGTCAACGAAAGAAAGGTAACCCTGAGCCGACTTCGCCATAGTAGCCGTTTCAGCCGTCGTAGCCTATGACTACTATGGCGAAGTCGGGCAGGCTACGACGGCTGAAACGGGGCTCTCCGCCGGAGGCTATGGCCCGCAGGCGGGTGAACCCTGAACCCGTGAACGCCTACAGGATTTCAAATGGGCAAACGCATTCTAAGTTCCTTACCTGGGAATGGGCACGCCTGAGATAAGTGTTTTTAGATCCTGATCCGAAAACTGCAGGCCAATACCCACGAAGACGGATTCCTTGCCCTCATCGCTTATGAAATTGTCAAAACCACCGGTCAAGTACAGGAATTGAAATGGCGTATAATCCATTTTAAACTTTAGGTGTGGGTTTTCGTCCGGATCAAAATCAAAGGCCTCCATGGAGAGCACCAGGCGGTCATCAAAGAGATAATAGTCGGCTGCCACTCCACCTGTTGACTCAAACATCCCCCCTCGCAGTCCCAAGTCATAGTAACGTTTGGCAATCTGGGCAGTGAACTTTAGTTTATCTTTCTCAATCTCTTCCTTGTACTCAGTAGTGGTAACGCCTCCTACTGTTGTGGTGGTTACAGTCCTTTTTTTCTTTCCGGCCGGATCGTCTACGATCCCTAAGAGATAATACTTGTCCTCTTTGGGCTGAATCCGAAGTGAATAGTATGACTTAACCTCCTCAGAGTCCAATAGATATTCTCCCCTGTAGTCTATATAAGTTTGGAATCTTTGTTCTTTTTGGAGATACTCGTTGATGCTGCTCAGGGTCGTATTAAGGTTATCCACTGTCTCTTCATCCTTGACCAGTCTCCCAATGGTCCCTTCACCACGGTCGATCTTCTCAGCAATGTCCCTCAGGGCAACCAGAGTCTGGTTCATGGTCTCGACCGTCTCTTCGTCATGGATGAGCTTTCCGATGGTGCCTTCACCACTGTTGATTTTTTCCGTGATCCGGTTCAAGGCTATGATGGTTTCTCGCAACTGACTGGAAGCCTCCCTGAAGTTAGTCACAATCTCTCTTAAAGCCTCCTTGTTCGTACCACTTATCTCTCTAAGGTCTTTGGAAAAAAAGGAGAAATTGTCCAGTGTCCGGTTGATATTCTCCTGGTTCCTTTTCACCGTTTCATTGAGAGTCTGGGCCAGCTCCTGGAGGTTATCGATGATAATCTTAAGAGATGCCTTGCCCTCCTCTCCCCCCAGAACCCCTGAGAAGGTGCCTGTAAGTTCCTTTATGTCCTTTCCGATAGAGCCAAGTTGCTGCAGCAGCGTATCGATATTGGTGGGAGACACGGTTTGCTGGATGCGTCCGCCAGGCTTCATAAGGGGCGCTTGTGGCAACCCCAAGACCAGTTCCACGTATTTGTCTCCGAGCACACCCTTGGTGCGAATGACAGCTTCCACGTCTTCGCCTATTTCAACGTAACGATCTAGTTGAAGTATGACTTTTGCCTTGCCGGCCTCCAGGGTGATATCTTTGACCCGCCCAACTTCCACACCAGCGACCTGCACCGGCACTCCCTTAACAAGGCCTTCGGCAGAATCAAAGTAACCATACACTTCGTACCTCTCGTCTGGTCCGTATTGCAGCCTGCCCAGCTTCATGGACATATAGGCCAGGATCAAGATTCCGATGACCACAAAAAACCCCACCTTTGCTTCAACGCTCAGTCTTTTCATGACCTTTCTATGCCTATCCTACATATCCAAGACATGATGATTCATAATAGGGCCTTCGGCCTTCCTCTGGATAAACTGTTGCAGGGCCGGGACCTCAGAGGCCTTGACAGCATCGGGCGTGCCACTCACAATGATCTTTCCATGGTAGATCATAGCCACTGCGTCGGCGATCTTGAAGGTGGACTCTATATCATGACTGATAGCCACACACGTGGCCTTTGTATGTTTCTGGGTGTCAACGATCAAACGGTCAATGGCGTCTGCCGTGATGGGGTCAAGGCCTGTGGTGGGCTCATCAAAGAGGATAACCTTGGGATCAAGGGCCATGGCGCGCGCCAGTCCTACGCGTTTTCGCATGCCACCGCTCAGTTCTGAAGGCATCTTGTGGGCCACGTCCCTGAGACCAACCTGAACGAGCTTCTGCCGGACAATCTCGTCAATCTGACGCCGCTTTAACCGGGTATGCTCGTTCAGGGGAAAAGCCACGTTTTCTCCTACCGTCATGGAATCAAACAGGGCGGCATCTTGAAAAAGCATCCCGAAATTCTTTCTGATGTCATTGAGTCTTCGATCGTTCAGACGGGTAATGTCCACGCCGTCAACCAGGACCTCTCCTCGATCCGGCCTTATCAGCCCTATTATGTGCTTTAGAAGGACACTCTTTCCGCCTCCGCTCCGGCCGATGATAACCGTGATTTTGCCGGTTTCAATCTCAAGGTCAAGGCCGTCCAGGACCTTTTGCCCATTGAATGACTTGTGAACGTCAACCAGCCTGATCATAGAAAAGCGTTCCGTTCTTACGTGCTCTATTGGCCTACCGGCCAGATATCAGGAAGTCACCTAAAACATGGCTGCTGTCAGGAAGTAATCACTGATAAAGATGGAGACCGAGGCAACCACAACGGCCTGCGTCGTGGCTTTCCCAACGCCCTCAGCGCCACCACTCGTATAGAAACCCTTATAACACCCCACCAAAGACAAGATCAGTCCAAAGCAGGCAGACTTGATCAGGCCATTGAAGATGTCATCGAGTTCTACAATCTCAATCATCTTTGCCACGTAGATGCCTGAATTGATTTCCAGGAGCCCGACACCTACCAGGTAGCCCCCTATGATACCCACGAAATCTGCAATAATCGTCAGTACCGGAAGCATGAGCACGCCGGCAATGATACGAGGCACCACCAGGTATTTGATCGGATTGCATGCCATGGTGTAAAGGGCATCGATCTGCTCGGTGACCCTCATAGTTCCCAGCTCTGCGGCCATGGCAGAACCGGCTCGTCCCGTAACCATAAGGGATGTCAAAACCGGACCAAGCTCGCGGGTCATGCCCAGAGCTACCGTGGAGCCTACAAGGCCCTCGGCGCCAAACAAACGAAACCCGTGATAGGCCTGAAATGCCAGCACGCCGCCCGTAAATGTGCCCATCAGAATCACGACGAGCAAGGAGTCCACCCCTACAAACTCCATTTGCTTGAAGACGGCCCGGAGACGCAAGGGAGGCCGCAACATCCAGACAAGGGCTGCCAAGAAAAGAAACATCACAAGCCCGAACTCTTCAACAAATCTGATAAGCCCACGGCCTACGGTTTCAATGAACTTGATCATGATCCCAAGTCGGAGATATTGGCCAAATTACACACATCTTAAAAGAATAAGGGAGCTTAACCCAAAAGTCAAGCTAATCCTTTATTTTCATTGACACTATCCGTGCCTGCCAGTAAACTTAAACTAAGTTCCAGATCCATTTTCTCTACATGAACACAACCTTGCTTCCTAATGAGTAAATAAGTAAATGAAGCGTATTCTTACCATTGCAGGCTCAGATTCGGGCGGAGGGGCCGGCATTCAGGCCGACCTGAAAACGATCACGCTCCTTGGGGGCTTCGGGATGAGCGTGTTGACTGCCCTGACAGCACAAAACACTCAAGAAGTGACGGCCATCCACGCACCGCCGCCAACATTCATCAAGGACCAACTCGATGCAGTTCTTTCAGATATTGGCGCAGATTCCGCAAAAACCGGAATGCTCTATGATGCTCCGACTATTGAAGTCGTCGCAGAAAGGCTTTCGGCTTATAGTATCGAAAAGATCGTTGTCGATCCGGTCATGGTGGCAAAGGGAGGAGACATCTTACTCGTCGAGGAAGCAAGAGAGACTCTTGTGAGGCGCCTCATACCAATGGCCCTGGTGATTACTCCCAACATCCCTGAGGCTGAAGTCCTTTCAGAAATGTCGATCAGTACTGAAAAAGACATTCGCGAGGCTGCGCGGGTCATACATTCCATGGGGGCCAGGCATGTTTTGATCAAAGCGGGGCACCTGGAAGGCCCTGCCAAAGATGTTTTGTACGACGGCGACAACTTTTGGGAATTCTCAAGAAAGCGTATTCGCACACCTCACACCCATGGCACGGGATGCGCTTACTCAGCCGCCATTGCCACATATATTGCCATGGGATTTCAGGTCAGAGAGGCTGTGGAAAAGGCCAAGGACTTCATCCACACGGCTATCCGCTTTGCCGTGCCACTAGGCAAGGGGCGCGGTCCCACGAATCTTTATGCCCGATTTGCCCGTGAGCAGGAAAAGTGCCAGGTCCTTGAGGCCCTGCAGAAGAGCTTAACCCGCCTACAGGAGGCCCATGTCGGGCACCTTGTCCCTGAGGTGCAGTCGAATCTGGGCTATGCTCTCCCCTTTGCCGAAACGCGCGCCCATGTGGCTGCTTTTCCCGGTAGACTAATAAGGCTGGGGGGGGAAATCGTGTCCGTGAGCAGCCCTGCCTTTGGGGCGTCCAGTCATATCGCCACGATCATCCTCACCGCAATGCGTCACGATCCTGCCTTTCGATCGGCCATGAATGTCCGTTTCTCAGAAGCCAGGATTTTACAGTGCCAAGCCCTGGGTTGGAAGGTATGCTCCTTTGACCGCGCTCATGAGCCTGAAAATGTAAAGGAGCAAGAAGGAAGCACCCTTGAGTGGGGTACTGAGACCGTCCTGTCACAGGAAACGGAGATCCCTGATGTGATCTATGACCGCGGGGAAGTCGGCAAGGAGCCAATGATACGGGTCCTGGGAAGAACTCCGGACGAGGTCGTAGCCAAGGTACTTCAGTTGAAGGGCTCATGAGTGATAATCATCACACCCCCACAAAGAAAAAAGTGCGCGAAGTTTCTTCCATCTATTACAAATCCGTATCTTGCAATACGAACTTTTCCAACATTTTCTGACGCGATAAGAGATTGACACGTAAAAACAAAGAGGTCCCCGAAGTAACCCGAAGCCCCGCGGCAACCGGTGAGGACGCGCAAAACCGTCACTGAAGACCCCGCCACCCTAACATCTCGAAATATATAGCAAATGCACAACATGCCACAGTCGGGTATGAAAAACCGAATGCTAAACTGCGGACAGAGACGAGCAATCATTACACATGGTACGATTTATGCCTGCATTCAGTGATACAAGGGCTGCCCGCCCCCTTTGCTGGGTGGCAGGAAATGTGAGCCGGCATCTTCTGCGCCCTTCAACAAAAACAACACCGAAGGGAGGTAAACATCGTGCCTTTCACCAAACAAGAGTTTCAGCACGCATCCCAAACCATAGACGCATGTTCAGAGGAGTTGATGGACTTAATGGCTACATTTAGGATGTACAGTGGCAAAACCCTTGATATTGACCGTGGTGACTTTGATATTGCGTTCTTCAAAGAGATACATAGCAAGTGTAGTGACATACACGAAAAAATCGAATTGCTCGGACGACTCCTTCACCCAAACATGGCAAAAATGGAAAAGATGACACAAGGCTACATGGCCTCTAATACCATAAGGCTTCGCACCATCACATAGGCTGGGCTTGCCTCTTGGCCCTTCAAAGCTCAGTTTCTACTGATCCGAGCCGGCTTCATCCCACTGAGAAAAGAAACAGACAGCGTGTAAATACAGGCGTTCATTGCGCCTAGTTTTTCGTCTATGTCCTTGGCACAGACAGACTGCTTACCCTCTGGGACCCATATGTCGATGGCGTTTGTTAGCAAGTCTTTTTCAATAGCGCCTCCGTGTTGGTCCGCAATGGAGCGCATAATGTGCACCGATAGTGAACGTATTCCGGTCGTTTCGCTATCTATGATCTCTATCATCGGTCATGCCTTTCACTCAATTTATGTCATGCCTTCTGCAAATCTTTTTATTCCCTTATATGAAAACACCATGCCAAAATAGCGGCTTTTCGAGTTTGCCTTAATTATCTGACAGTTAAGCAATATTGTGCTCCAGAGAATATTCAAAAAATCGGGGCATTGAGGTCGTAGATTGACAGAAGAGGTGACAAGAATTGTCACTTGGAAGGCATCACGATTTGCCGTTTTACCGTCTTCAGGCGGCCTTACCGGAACTTCACGGAAACAGGCTGTTCCGGTCGAGGCTCCGGTATTGAATCGCTTCTGAGACGTGATGTACGGCGATGTCTTCAGCCTCTTCAAGATCCGCAATGGTCCTTGCGATCTTTAAGATCCGGTTGAAGGCGCGGGCAGAAAGGCCGAGTTTGTCAATGGCCATTTCAAGGAGCCTGTGAGAGTCACCGTCTATGGGACAATATTTCTTGATCTGCCGGTTGCTCATCTGGGCATTGCAATAGATTTTGGTACGTTCAAACCTCTCAGACTGTGCGGCACGGGATCGATTAACCCGCTCTCTTATGCTTGCGGAGGATTCGGCATCATCTCGACTGGCAAGATCTTTGTAGGGCACGGCCGGAACATCCACATGGATGTCGATGCGGTCCATAAGCGGACCAGAGACCTTTGACCGATACCGATGTATCCTTGTGTAGGAACACGTGCACTCGTGATTGGGATCGGAGAAATATCCACATGGACACGGATTCATTGCGGCCACAAGCATGAACCTGGCCGGATAGGTGATGCTGGTCAGGGCCCTGGCAATGGTCACGTGGCCATCTTCCATAGGTTGACGCAGAACCTCAAGCACATTTTTCTTGAACTCTGCCAATTCATCCAGGAAAAGAACCCCGTTGTGAGCAAGACTTACCTCGCCCGGCCTGGGTATGTGGCCCCCGCCTATGAGGCCGGCGTCTGATATCGTATGGTGCGGAGCACGAAAGGGTCGGCTGGTAATCAATCCCTGGTCCTTCTTGAGCATTCCAATCACGCTATATATCTTTGTTGCCTCAATTGCCTCTTCAAAGGAAATAGGGGGTAAAATGGCTGCAAGGCACTTAGCAAGCATCGTCTTGCCTGCTCCTGGCGGACCTATCATAATTACGTTATGACCTCCGGCCGCGGCCACTTCAAGGGCACGCTTCACATGCTCTTGACCTTTTACTTCGGAAAAATCTACGTCATCTGACAATGCTTCATCAAAAATGGCCCGCACATCGATCGATTCCGGCCGGATGGACCTCAGGCTGCTCAAGAATTCCACCAGTTCACCGAGAGTGAAGGCCGGAAGTACTTCCACGCCGTTCACCACAGCGGCCTCGCTTGCGTTTTGCTTGGGAACGATAATGCCTCGAAGACGGGAATTTCTGGCTGCCAAAGCGACAGGAAGTGAACCTCGGACGGGCTTTATCCGTCCGTCAAGAGAGAGTTCACCCAAGATCAAATATTCAGAGAGTCTCTGATGGGGGACAATACCAGTGGCCGCCAGGATTCCAACAGCAATGGGAAGATCAAAGGCGGTCCCCTCTTTCTTGATATCCGCAGGCGCAAGGTTGACGGTGATACGATCGTCCGGGAACCTGTATCCGGAATTATTGATTGCTGATTTTACCCGGTCTTTGCTCTCCTTGACAGAAGCCTCTGGCAGACCTACTGTTTGAAAGCTCGGCAGGCCCTGCCTGATGTCGACCTCTACTTCGACGATAAAGGCATCAACGCCCAGAACAGAGCTGCTCAAAACCTTGGCAAGCAAGAATCCCCCCCCGTGGTGTGTTCATCGTTACTACGATAACACATGAATTTTACGATGTTTAACAAAGGCCTCCATGTAAAGCAAGCCTTTTTCTGCCTCACGGTAACGTCAAAGTCGGTGCCAAATTGCTGATATTGGACGGTTATGGGAGTCTCAAAATCCGTACTGTTCTCAAGGCGTCAGACGCAAATCTGAATATCGTGCTGTTTTCTGCCTGGTTTTGGACATCACTTTGGCATACTTATTGCTCAACCTTTTCCCGTTCCTCGTAAGCCTGAATTTTTTGTTTGACAAGCTATTGATTTCAAAATAAAAGGGTGCGTCATATGAATACTCATCAGCACACGTTGAAACGGTCTACTCAATGCACGGGCATCGGGCTCCACTCGGGCAAGAAAGTGACCTTGACCATCAAACCGGCTCCGGTCAATCACGGGATAAGATTTGTGCGGACTGATCTGGCCCACAAACCTGTAATCAGCGCCCATTTTCGAAATGTAATTGACACGAGTTTGGCAACCACCCTCGGTGCGGACGGTGTGATTGTATCCACCGTTGAACACCTAATGGCCACATTGGCCGGGTTCAACGTAGATAATGCTCTAGTGGAGATGGACGCCTATGAGGCCCCCATCATGGATGGGAGCGCTGGACCTTTCTCAGCTATGCTGAAGGTAGCCGGGATCAGAGCCCAGTCAGCAAGGCGGCACTATTTTGTCGTTAGGGAGCCGATTGAGATGGTCGAAAACGGCAAAAAGGTTGGGCTTTATCCATCAGACACCCTTAGGGTGACGTGCACCATAGATTTTGATCATCCTCTACTAAGAAATCAGTCATATTCGGTTTCACTGGATGACGGCCTTTTTGAAAAGGAGATCAGCCGTGCCAGGACTTTTGGTTTCCTCCATGAATATGATTACTTGAAGCGGAATGGGTTTGCCAGGGGCGGATCGCTGGAAAACGCGGTTGTGGTCGACAAAGACGGAATACTGAATCCGGAAGGCCTCAGATTCTCAAACGAATTTATTCGCCATAAGATACTTGACTGTATTGGAGACCTCTCTCTTCTTGGCATGCCCATCATAGGCCACATCGTGGCCCACAAATCAGGCCACACCTTAAATCACTCCCTGCTGAAAAAATTCATAGACCAAAAGTCCTGCTGGCAAACCGTGGGAGTCTAGGGCGCTTTGCCTTAAGTTACCTGCATCTTTACGTCCAAAACCCCTTGCAATTTGAGCCCTGCTTCGCTATTTTGTTATGAGGCTGTCATGACCCCACGGTCAGGTCTCTTCTGCCGATTTTTCCGGAGTTTATAAATGAGAAAACAGGTTTGGTTTCTTGCCCTCTGTGCATGTCTTCTGGCTTCAGGGTTAGCCTGGAGTCAAGACGCGAGGATAACCGATGTAATTGTCACAAACACCAGGGATGATCTCATCCTGTATTTCAGGGTTGAGGGATGCTTCACCGAAGATCTGGAACAAGCCATCATGAACGGCGTCCCCACGACCTTCACGTTCCTGGCCTCTCTTAACCGGGTTCGGAATTTTTGGAAAGACAAAAACCTGGCTAGTCTGGAAATTCGCCACATGGTCAAGTTTAATAATCTAAAGAACGAGTTTGTCATTACACGAAGCGAGGATAAGGGAAGGTCGATTGTAGTAAGTTCTTTTTCCCAGGCCAAGAAAGTCATGGCTGAAGTAGAAAATCTTAAAATTGGAAAACTTGAAACCTTTGAAAGAAACCATCGCTACCAAGTCAGGATAAAAGCCGAACTCAAGAAAATCACACTCCCCTTTTATCTACATCACGTGTTTCGGTTCTTTCTGTTTCTTTGGGATTTTGAAACAGACTGGTACACCACGGACTTCATGTACTAACGCCAACTTCCCATGTCACCGATCTCGCAAGAAGAAGCCAAACGCCGGAAGCGTGAACGAGTCATCATCGTGACACTGGTGGCTCTCGTTGCCGTCCTCACGTATGTGGAAACCAAGGTTGTCCGTTTTGGAGCAGGACTGCCCGTTTCCAACACGATTATCACGTTTATTCTCATCAACATCAACATGCTGTTGCTTTTGCTGTTGATCTTTCTCGTGTTGAGAAACATTGTCAAGCTTCTCTATGACAGAAAACGCAAAGTGATGGGGGCCAAGCTGCGGACCAAGCTTGTACTGGCCTTTGCTAGCCTGTCCCTCATTCCCACTGTTCTCCTCTTTTTCTTTTCAGTGCAGTTCATAAATTCGAGTATGGCATTCTGGTTTACTGTCCCTGTGGAGCAATCCTTGGAAGGATCTCTTGACGTGGGCAGACAAGTGTACAGGCATATCGAGAAAAACAACCGGTTTTTTCTTGAACGGATCGCTTATCAAATTATACACAGGAATTTGCTGAAAGACAAGAACAGAAAGGATCTCAGACGTTATGTCCAGGTGGTGCAGAGGGCTTTCAACCTACAGGCCATAGAAATCTATTCTACTCACTCAGAACGGCTGGCAGTAGGTCTGGACGCAGACCTGGAGGGAACGCCCTTTGAACCGGTATCCGCGGATAGCATCCAGAAGGAAATACATGAAAACGATTTTTCAACCCTGACCGCCTTTCTCCCTTCAGGAGAGATGATTAGAACCCTCGGGTGCATTCCGGCGAATGCAGGCCCTGACAAGGCTTTGGGGGTAATTGCTGTCACTACGGTCATTCCTCACAGCCTTTCTCAAGACATGGCCGCCATTTCAAGGGGCTTTGACCAATACCAACAAATCAAAATGGTTAAGAAACCAATCCAGGTCAGCCACCTGGTAACACTTTCGATCGTCGCCTTGCTGATTATTTTCTGCGCCACGTGGTTTGGATTCTATCTCGCAAAGACATTGACTATTCCTATCCAAGAAGTGGCAGAGGGAACTCGCCGCGTGGCCGAGGGAGACTTGAATGTCACCATCGACAGAGTTGCCGATGACGAAATGGGGACCCTTGTCAGTGCCTTCAACAAAATGACTCGAGACCTGAGGTTTGGAAAACAACAGCTTGAATTGTCGACCCGAGAACTTACGAAAAGGAATCTTGAAATTGAACAAAGACGTATCTACATGGAAACTGTCTTGAAGAATGTGTCCACCGGCGTTATTGCCTTGGATACTCGCGGTTTTTTTACTGCCATTAATAAATCAGCAGAGAAAATGCTCGGTTTGAAAGGCGAACAACTGCTGAACCGAAGCTACAAAAAGGCATTGAGGCCCGAACACATGGCGCTCGCCCGGGATTTGCTGGCAGAGCTGGAAAACAGCCCTGCAAATTCGGTGGAAAGGACTGTCAAGGCAACCATTGATCAAACAGCCCGCAGCTTTATGGTACATATTACTGCGCTTAAAGACGAAACGGATCGTTACATGGGAACAGTGGTTGTCTTTGACGATCTTACGGAGGTTGAAAGAGCCCAGAGGATGGCGGCTTGGCGCGAGGTGGCGAGGCGTATTGCCCATGAAGTAAAAAACCCCCTGACACCTATCAAACTCTCGGCACAAAGACTGCAACGGAAATATGGTGAGAAAATTAGTGGAGACAGCTTAATTTTCACACAATGTATACAAACCATTATTGATCAGGTCGATCAGATAGGAAACCTTGTTAATGAGTTTTCTTCATTTGCACGGCTTCCGGCTGTAAACCCTAAACCGTGCAGCATGCCGGAAATCATAGGAGAGGCAGTAGCCCTCTACCGGGAGGCCCACCCTCATATCTTGTTCAAAACCGAGGTGCACTCAGAAATCCCTCAACTGAATTTGGACCGAGGGCAGGTCAAACGTGTGTTGCTCAATCTAATTGACAATGCCATTGCAGCCATGGACGGACATGGAACAATTGCTATCACACTGGACTTCAATCCCGCTTCAAAGTTCGTAAGGATAGAGGTAAGTGACACGGGCTCGGGGATAGCATCACAAGACAAGCTCCGTCTCTTTGAACCCTATTTCTCCACCAAGAAAACCGGCATGGGCCTGGGCTTGTCCATCGTCAATGCGATAATCGAAGATCACAACGGGTCAATCCGAGCCGAGGACAACTTTCCCACCGGGACAAGGTTTATTGTGGACCTGCCAGCTTGAGAAAATAGGTAACCGTTCACGAACCAAGCAACAAAGACTGAAATGCACCTGAGCATCCTGTTATTAATAACCAATTACCAGTGACAAATAACCCTGAAGGAGATAACCGATGTTTCCCCAAATATTGATTGTTGATGATGAGGCCACCATATTGCAGTCTCTAAGCGGTATCCTTTCTGATGAGGGGTATGAGACATTGACGGCTTCAAACGGATATGAAGCCTTGAAGATCATTGAAGTGGAATCCCCCGACCTTGTCCTTCTGGACATCTGGATGCCAGGCATGGACGGCATCGAAACACTTCAAGAAATCAAGAGGACTAACCCCTTTCTTCAGGTGGTGATTATTTCCGGGCATGGGACCATTGAGACGGCTGTTAAGGCAACCAAGCTTGGGGGCTATGATTTCATCGAAAAGCCCCTTTCCATCGAGAAGATCGTTGTCACAATCAACAACGCCCTCAACTTTCGACGACTGGAGGAGGAAAACCGTTTTCTTCGAAAGAAGACCCTTGAAAAGCATTCCATCACGGGCAACAGCCCGCCGACCCGGGCACTGAAGAAACAGATTGCTATTGCAGCCCCCACCAACGCCTGGATCTTGATCACGGGCGAGAATGGCACGGGCAAAGAACTTGTCGCGCGCACGATTCACCAAATGAGCGACAGAGCCGACCAACCACTCATTGATGTAAATTGCGCAACAATACCTGACGACTTGATTGAAAGCGAGCTGTTCGGTCATGAGAAGGGGACGCTGCCAGGCACTACTGCCAGGAAGAGAGGCAAGTTCGAGGTGGCCGACCAGGGCACTATCTTCTTGGATGAGATCGGAGACATGAGCCTGAAAACCCAGGCCAAAATCCTCAAGATCTTGCAGGAACAAAGATTTGAACGGGTAGGCGGCTCCCGTACTCTGGCCGTTGATGTGCGAGTGCTGGCGGCAAGTAACAAGGATCTGGAAAGAGAAATCGAAGAGGGCACCTTTAGAGAGGACCTATATTATAGATTGAATGTTATTCCCATCTCAGTGCCCCCTCTACGCAACCGCAGTGAAGACATACCACTGTTGATAGAGACTTTTCTGAAAGGGTTTGCCCATGACGGCGGCTGCGGTCAAAAGACCATGACACATCAGGCCATGGAACGTCTGAAGGCCTACCCGTGGCCCGGCAATGTTCGGGAATTGAAGAACTTGATCGAACGACTAGCCATCATGACGCAATCGGACGTTATCGAAGAAAATGACATCCCTTCCTCATACATGGGCGACAAGACGACGACTCGGACTGTGGATCTCTTTGACCGGAAATCTTTGAAAGAGGCAAAACGGGAGTTTGAAAAGGCGTTCATCCTTCAAAGGCTTTCCGAAAACAATAACAATATTTCCCAAACGGCAGACGCCATTGATATTGAAAGAAGCCACCTCCATAAAAAGATAAAGGCTTTCGGGCTCGCCCAAAAATAAGATCGAGAAACGATTTTATGAGGAGTACGTGTGAGGGTTATTGCCGGCACCTTGAAAGGCAGGAAGCTTCATCCCTTGCGTGGGCTCAGAATCCGCCCCACGACAGATTACCTGAGAGAGTCCATCTTTAACATCCTTGCACCTCTTGCGGAAGGTGCAGTTGTGCTTGACCTGTTTGCCGGCACTGGCAGCCTTGGCATCGAGGCCCTCAGCCGTGGAGCCGCGTCCACCGTGTTTGTTGACAACCATCCTCAGGCCATCAAGATCCTTGTTCGCAACATTTCCACCTGTCTCTTGCAAGAGCAAGGCACCATTCTGAAAAGAGATATTCTCCACGGTCTCGGGTTTCTAAAAGCAACGGGCCGGGCCTTTGATCTGGTATTCGTTGATCCTCCTTATGACAAGGCATTTGTCAAAAGAACCCTTCATCTTTTGGATGATTGTGGATGCATTGTCCAAGGAGCCCGCGTGGTAATTGAACACAGTCTCCGAGAAACACTCCCGCAAAATGTGGCACGTCTCGAGCGGACCAACGAAAGGCAACATGGAAAGAGCCTTGTCTCTTTCTACGAATTCGTGTTATAAAATTCACTAGTGCCCATCCATTAATGAATTTCCAAATGACGGGCAATATGTCTGGTGAGAGGGACACAGCATGCACAAGAGAAAAACAGCCATATATCCGGGAACGTTTGACCCCATTACGAATGGACACTGTGACATAATTCGGCGAGGGTTAAAGCTCTTTGATAGAGTCATAGTTGCTATTGCTACAGATGGGAGCAAAAACCCCCTTTTTACGGTCGAAGAACGACTGGAAATGTTAAGAGAGACCTTGAAAGACATGCCCAATGTTGAGATAGATTGCTTTGACGGGCTTCTCGTCGATTATGTGGTCAAGAGGGAGGCTGACACTATCCTGCGGGGCCTTCGAGCTGTCTCGGATTTTGAGTATGAATTCCAGATGGCTCTCATGAATCGCAAGCTCAACAAAAATGTGCAAACGGTTTTTCTCATGACAGGCCTAAGGTGGATTTTCATCAGCTCCTCTATCATCAAGGAGGCCGCTCAGTTCGGGGGAGAGACCCGTGGCATGGTTCCTGACGTCGTTAGGAATAAGCTGAACGAGAAGTTTGGCAAGACCCGCTGAACAGATATAGGTTTTCAGACAAACTGCTTTTTTTTCCACTTGTAACCATGGATTTATGGAGACTCCACATATTTTGCAAAGTGGTTGAGCTAAGGAGCTTTTCCAAGGCCGCCAACACAGTCTACCTTTCCCAACCCACGGTGAGCAGTCATATCAAGGACCTCGAGGAGCATTTCGAATGCAAGCTCATAGACCGCCTGGGAAGGGAGGTTGCTCCCACCAAAGCCGGGCAACTCCTATACGGATATGCGGTAAAAATGATAGCCCTCAAGGAGGATATTGAAAAGGCCCTGGCCGAGTTTCAAGGCAAAATCAAAGGGCATCTCACTATTGGGGGAAGCACGATACCCGGAGGCTATATTCTGCCCCCCTTGTTGGGCAGGTTCAAGCAAGCCTGCCCGGAGGTAACAGTGACCCTCATAGAAAGGGACACTGCCGAAATCATTCGGGACACCATCAATGGGCGCGTGGAACTCGGCATTGTGGGTGCCAAGGCTCGAGAAGCTCAGCTTGCCCAACAGAAGATCCTGGATGATGAGATGTTTCTCATCGTTCCTGCAGGTCACAGGTGGGCAGCCATCGGCGCTGTTGCGGTGGAGGATCTTGTGGCAGAGCCGTTCATCATGCGTGAACCCGGCTCCGGGACTCGCAAATCCATCGAGCAAGTATTAGACAAGTCCGGTCATTGGCTGGGCCAACTAAATGTGGTGGCTGAAATGGGGAGCCCCGAGGCTATCCGTCAGGCCATCAAGGCAGGAATGGGTGTTTCTATCCTGTCTGAATACGCTGTTGCCGATGATCTGACCGCGGGAAGTCTGAGAAAGGTTGGAATCAAGGGCTTTCCCTTTCAGAGGGCTTTCTACTTGATTGTACACAAACACCGAACCCGGTCCCCCCTGTGTCGTGCCTTTGTCAAGTTCCTGAAGCAGGAACATGGAATATGACAATACGTCTATCCCAAAATGCCTTGGTTGTTCTTGAGCGGCGATATTTAAGGAAGGACCGGAAGGGAAAACCTGCCGAGGCTCCAGAGGACCTGTTCAGACGGGTGGCTCGGGCTGTAGCATCGGCCGATGCCAGGTTCGATCCCAAGGCAGATGTCAAGAAAACCGAAGAAGACTTCTACAAATTGATGACCAGTCTGGTTTTCTTGCCCAATTCGCCAACCCTGATGAATGCGGGGCGCAGGCTTGGGCAACTGGCCGCCTGTTTTGTTCTTCCCATTGAAGACTCCATAGATAGTATTTTTGAAACCCTCAGGCACACGGCGATGATCCATAAGAGCGGGGGGGGGACCGGTTTTTCATTCTCCCGTGTCAGGCCTGAGAATGATATGGTGCTGTCTACTCGAGGAATATCAAGTGGTCCCATTTCCTTCATGACGGTCTTTGATGTGGCCACCGAAACAGTCAAGCAGGGAGGCACCCGCCGTGGGGCAAACATGGGTATCCTCAGGGTGGACCATCCTGATATTGAGAGCTTTATCAACTGCAAGACCGACGTGGCCAGGCTGAACAACTTCAATATTTCAGTGGCTGTCACCGCTTCGTTCATGGAAGCCCTGGCAGGCAACAAAAATTACGACTTGATCAACCCGAGGAGCCGAGAGAAAGTCAAGCGGGCCTCAGCAAGAGCCATCTTCGACCAAATTGTGCAGGCGGCTTGGCAAAGTGGAGAACCGGGAATCATCTTTTTGGATCACATCAACTCTGCCAATCCCGTCCCGCAGCTTGGCAAGATAGAAGCCACGAACCCTTGCGGTGAGCAACCGCTTCTGCCTTATGAAGCGTGCAACCTGGGCTCCATCAACTTGGCCAAGATCGTCAAAGACGGCAAACTGGATAAGACAAGACTGCGACAAACTATTCGCAGTGCAGTTCACTTCCTTGATAATGTCGTGGAAATGAATATATACCCCTTACGCCGGATCGAGACCATGAGCAGAAAGACCCGAAAAATCGGCCTGGGTGTCATGGGGTTCGCCGATATGCTTGTCAGGCTGGGAATTGCCTATAATTCCAAAGCAGCTGTCCGCCGGGCTGAGCAGGTAATGGCTTTTGTGTTGCGCGAAGCCAGAAAGGCCTCAAGCGAGTTGGCAAAAAAGCGAGGGAATTTCCCGGCCTTTGAGGGAAGTATCTTTGACAATCCCAAAACCCCCTATATGCGAAATGCTACCACAACGACTATCGCCCCCACAGGGACGATCAGCATCATCGCGGGATGCTCCAGCGGTGTGGAGCCCATATTTGCAGTGGCTTATGAACGAAGGGTTCTGGATGGGGAGACTTTGTTCGAGATACATCCCCTGTTTGAGCAGATGGCAAAGCAAAGCGGCTTCTACAGCAAGAAGCTGGCTGAGGAAATTGCCCAGACCGGCTCGATTCAACACATAAAAGGAATTCCCGAAAAGATTAAGAGGCTTTTTGTGACCGCTCATGAGATAGGGCCGGAGTGGCATATCCGGATCCAGGCAGCCTTCCAAAAATACACGGACAATGGCGTGTCCAAGACAGTAAATTTTTCACAGGATGCTACCCCTGAGGACATAGAAAAGGTTTTCAGGCTTGCCTATGAAAGCGGTTGCAAGGGTGTGACCATTTATCGCTACGGGAGTCGTGGCCGCCAGGTCCTCAATATCGGAAAGGGGGAGGAAAGAAAGGGAGATGCCATTGTGCCACGGACACGCCCGGTTCTGACAAGGGGGGCCACCGAGCGAATCAACACCGGCTGCGGAAAACTCTATGTCACCATCAATGAAGACGATAAGGGAATATGTGAAGTCTTTGCCCAAATGGGCAAAACCGGAGGGTGTGCCTCTTCCCAGATTGAGGCCGCCGGACGCCTCATATCATTGGCACTACGCAGCGGAGTTAGAGTGGAAGCCATCCTTAAACAGCTCACCGGCATCCGCTGTCCATCACCTATATGGCAAAATGGAACAATGATTCTTTCCTGTCCCGATGCCATTTCCCATGTGATAAGACACTACACGAATATCGATACCCCAGACATGCCAACCTTGATGGGAGCCTGCCCGGATTGCGGTGGGACCCTGGAGCACGAGGGGGGCTGTCTCATGTGTCGGTCCTGTGGATTTTCCAAGTGCAGCTAATCTCTCATGCCGCAATTTCACATACATAAAAAACCGACCCCAGAGGGGCCGGTTTTGATTTAACCCCTGGAAGGGGATGAAATTGCCTTGCCTCCTTAGGAGGCAAGGCTGAGTTATCCCTCTTGTCAATTCATCAATATTTCGGCGTCTCTGATTGTTTCTATAATGGACTAAAGCTGTTCGAGAAATCATGGAAAATATGAGGAATAAAAAGAAAAGGAGGGGGTTTTGCAGGAATGCGGTAGATCCGGAGCCGAGGTCGGTGTCTCATCCCATATATTAAATATAGTTGCGGCGAGACACGTGTCGCCACCGGCCCCAGACTGCTGCCGCTACGAAATAATAATCATCAAATTGGGTCCGGTCAAGGGAGACAGAAAAAGCCTCCGGAGGATGCGATTTCCGACAACCCCAGAGGCTTAGGATGAGACACCGACAGGCAACGAAGACTGTCAGTGTCCTTTTCCTATCATGATGGGCAGAAATATCAAGGGAAAAAATGGTGTCAGAGCTTCAATCTTGATGGATTCGTAAAAAGTCCGCAAACAGACGGCACAGTAAAAAGCTCCAGATGCAAGGCGCGCAAATCTTGAGGAATGAGGCGTACTTACGGTACGTCGCAATGACGAAAGATGAAGCGCAACGCCGCAGATGGACTTCTTACGAACCCGTCAATCTTCAGTTTTTTCTTGATTCAGTTCCCCAGACGTTCTATCGCTCATTCTCGGACAGTCTCCCACGATATTTGCACAAACCGGTGATAACATGAAAAGCAACCCTGACCAATATGAGATATCCACGATCACCAAAGGTGGACTAGAGGTCGTCATCCGCCCCATAAGGGCCGACGATGCACCACTTCTGGAAGCCTTATTCGACACCTTGTCTCCAAAAAGCCTGTATTTCCGGTTCTTTATGAGAATAAAGAAGCCGTCAAAGGAAATGTTGGCCAAACTCATGGAAATTGATCACGGTCGGGATGCAGTCCTGATTGCGACCGAAAGGAAGGAAGGACGAGAACAGATCTTGGGCGTGTTCAGGCTGATGTGCTATCCTGATCGCAAGCAAGGGGAGTTCTCTCTGTTGGTTGGAGATCCTTGGCAAGGAAAAGGAGTCGGGGCCAAATTGCTTGAACATGGTCTTTCCATTGCCAAAAAGCGCGGAATGGAATCGGTTTTCGGTATGGCCCTGCCTGAAAACAAAACCATGCTAGCCCTTGCCCGCAAGAGAGGTTTCGCCATCACGTGGGACTCTGACGTCTGTGCATACGAGATGACAATAAACCTAACCCGGATAAACCGGAATTAAAGGATTGCGAATTGAGGATCGGTCAAGAACCCCACTTATCTCGTGCCCTGGAGTAACCGATCGAAATGAGCGCTTCATCGATCTCTTCGAGAGTGGCAGGATCATCGATAGTTGCCGGCACCTTATACTCCTTGTTGTCAGCAATCTTTTGCATGGTGCCGCGAAGGATTTTACCAGACCGGGTTTTGGGCAGGCGTTTGACCACTGTGGCAGTCTTAAATGCCGCAACAGGACCGATCCTTTCACGGACCATCTGAATGGCTTCTTTAACAATTTCATCCTTGCCGCGATCCACACCTGCGTTTAGCACCACAAGTCCGATCGGTATCTGACCCTTTAACGAGTCCTCCACGCCGAAAACAGCACATTCTGCCACATCAGGATGATCTGCCAGTACCTCCTCCATGGCCCCCGTAGATAGCCTGTGTCCAGCCACATTGATAATATCATCGGTGCGGGACATGACATAAACATAACTCTCTTCATCCATATAGCCTGCATCAGCCGTCTTATAGTAACCTGGAAACTCCTCCATGTAAGCGGTCTTGTATGCCTCATCATTGCGCCAAAGCGTGGGGAGGCTCCCTGGGGGCAGGGGGAGTTTCACAACCAGAGCCCCTATTTCACCTGCCGGAAGCGGGTTGCATTCTGCATCTACGACCTTAAGATCCCATCCAGGCGCAGGTTTTGTAGTAGAACCGTACTTGACCGGAAAATGGTGCAGTCCCATGCAATTGGCAGTAATGGCCCATCCGGTTTCAGTCTGCCACCAGTGGTCAATCACCGGCACGCCGAGATTGCTTTCCGCCCAGTTCAGAGTGTCCGGGTCAGAACGTTCACCTGCAAGGAAAAGGGCCTTGAAACAAGACAGATCGTATTTCTTCATGAACTCAGCTTTGGGATCCTCCCGCTTGATAGCACGGAAGGCCGTGGGTGCGGTGAACATGCATTTCACCTTGTGCTCGGAAATGACCCGCCAGAACACGCCGGCATCCGGGGTACGCACAGGCTTTCCTTCAAACAGGACCGTGGTGCAGCCCTGAAACAGCGGGGCATACACAATGTAGGAATGACCCACTACCCAGCCGACGTCAGAGGCTGCCCAGTAAACATCACCTGGATCCACATTGTAGATGGCCTTCATGCTCCATTTCAGAGAGACCAGGTGCCCCCCGTTGTCACGCACAACGCCCTTGGGCTGGGCTGTAGTTCCTGAAGTGTACAGGATGTACAAAGGATCTGTGGCTAGCACTGGAACACAGTCATGGGGTTTGGCACTCGTCATGGCCTCGCTCCAGTCCAGATCACGACCCGCCATCATCCCGGCAGTCTCCTGGGGCCGCTGAAGGATAATGCAGTGCTGCGGTTTTGTGTCCACCATGTCGATGGCCTCGTCCAGCATCGGTTTATAGGAGACAATACGACTAAACTCTATACCGCAGGAGGCTGAAACAATGACCTTTGGTTTTGCATCTGTTATGCGGGTAGCCAACTCTTTGGGTGCAAATCCGCCGAACACCACCGAATGCACCGCACCCAGACGAGCACAGGCAAGCATCGCGATCACGGCTTCAGGTATCATGGGCATGTAAATGAGTACCCTGTCTCCCTTTACCACGCCTTGTGCAGCAAGCGCCCCGGCAAACCTGGCGACCTCGTCCGTCAACTCCATATAGGTATATTTCTTGATCGTATTCGTGACCGGGCTGTCATGAATCAGGGCAAGCTGGTCCCCCCTGCCGTTTTCAACATGGCAATCCAGGGCATTATGGCATGTATTGAGTTCAGCCCCTTGAAACCAGTGATAAAACGGTTCATCAGAATCATCCAGGACCCTGTCCCACTTCTTGTACCAGTGGCAGTCCTCAGCGATTTCCCCCCAAAAACCCTCTCGATCTTCAATGGACCTCTTGTAAGCTTCCTCGTACTGATTCGCCATGCCTTTCGTCCTCCCCTTTGCTTCTCAAGCCCCTCAGGCCTGTGGATATTTACTCCACATCTGAGTTCTCGTCAAGAAGAACGACCAGCATTTCCCCTTGCTCATGAACGCCCAACTTGATATAGATCCTCAGTCGAAGCTTAACCTTCACGCTCCAAGACCCGGTCCTGCATCTTTGTGTAAGACTTTGCCAGGAAATAGAATATGACAGTGACACAACATGCGCTTCAGTTTGAGAATGCACGGTTTGCGACAAATATCGTCTCGGCTGAGGCAGAGCGTTATCGCCTGTACGCGACAGGGCTGGGGGTCTTGTACGAAGGAGATTGCCTTGAAATCCTGCCGTTTATTCAAGATGAGACTGTAGACACCATTTTTGCGGACCCTCCATTCAACCTCGCAAAGAATTACGGATCAAAAATAACCGACGAACTGCCGGACGACAAATACATAAATTGGTGCAAAGAATGGCTCTGGGAATGTACAAGGCTTCTCAAGCCTGGAGGATCGCTCTTTGTTTATAATCTACCCAAGTGGAACCTAATACTGGGCAATTATCTCTTGGAAATGGGTCTACTATTACGCCATTGGATAGCGATCAATATTAAA
>JADFWI010000171.1 GCA_015222985.1 Pseudomonadota bacterium
GTTATGTCTTTAAAATCGCGAACGTTGACGATAAACTGGGCATACGATTGGTACGGAGACTCGGGATCAACAGGCAGGTAGAACCTGGGCGGTCCCGCCCCCATGAAGGTGGCAACACTATCGATTCTTTCATCGGCAAGAAATTTATCCTCCGCTTCTTTAAGATCCTCCGCCACCGTCTGGATCCGGGTCCCTTCCGGTGCCCAGTAGTCGACCATGAATTTTGTCATGGATGAATCCGGGAAAAACATCTGCTCCACATTCCCAAACCCGATGAGTGCTACGATAAGAAGCGCGGCCAATGTCCCGATGGTGAAAAGTCGCATGCGAATCGCCCGCTCCATGATGCTTCGGAATACCCGGTAGAACTTACCGCCATAGGGATCGGTATCTGTTTTTCCCTCTTTGGGTTCAGGCAGCATGTCGATACACTGCAAAGGGATGATGGTCATGGATATAAGCCAACTTACCAAGAGTGAAATGGCCACCACGGTAAACAGCGTGCGGCAGTATTCCCCGGCCCCCTCCACGGATGCGAAAATGGGATAAAACGCCATGACCGCGATAACGGTGGCCCCCAAAAGGGGCATGGACGGCTGGGATGCCGCCTCGATGGCCGCCTTTTTACGATCCATCCCCTGCTGCAGGCGCACGGCAATTCCGTCCGCTACCACGATGGAGTTATCAACCATCATACCTAACGCAATCACCAATGCCCCCAGGGACATGCGCTGCAGGTCGATGCCGAAAACGGCCATCAAGACAAAACTGCTCAATATGGTCAAGATCAGCGATGACCCGATGATGACCCCCATGCGCCATCCCATGGCTAAGGTCAGAACGATCAGAACAATGGCGACGGCTTCCCCGAAATTGATCATAAAGCCTTTCACGGCATCATCAACGATGCCCGACTGCCAGTGAATGCGGTGGACTTCAATGCCCACCGGCAGCAACGGGATAATTTCATCAAGGCGCTTGTCGATGCCTTGACCGACTTTGACGATGTTTACCCCCGACGACGTGGTAATGGAAATGCCGACGGCCGGTTTCCGATTGTAGCGCATCAGAGTCTGCGGAGGTTCGGCATACCCGGGCTCCACCGTGGCAATATCCCGGATTCGAATCAGTTCTGCTGCCCGCTCAGGGGATACCGGTTTGTCGGAAGCCCCCGTTAGGTTCGACAATTCGTCGGCAAAGGATGCCCGGACATGCAGATTGGCAATGTCCTTGGGAGAAGTGAACTCGCCCGAGGGGGCAATGCGGAATCGCTTCCGATGTAAATCCACGCCGCCAGCGTCTACCACCATATTTTGTTGAGACAGGGTTTCCTGGACACTGGCGTTCGTCAGACCCAGTTCGGCTAGCTGGGTCTGGGAGACGTTTACGTAAATCACCTTGTCCTGAACGCCCCAGAGATCCACGCGGGCAACGTCTTTGACCAAGCTGAGCTCTTTCTTGATGTCCTTGGCATATTTTTCCAGGTCGGCATCCGAGAACCCGTCCCCTACAACAGCCAGCTGGAACCCGAATACATACCCAAAATCATCCGAAACCTCAGGTCTGCCTGCCCCCGGCGGAAGCATGTGTTCGATGTCGCGGATTTTGCGTCGTAGCTCGTCCCAGACCTGGGGGAGTCGATCAGACCAGTATTCCGCCTTTAATTCGACCGAGATCAGTGACATGCCGGGGCGGGAAAAGGACTCAATATATTTTACCTGGGGCATCTCCTGTATGGCCAGTTCAATCCGGTCGGTGACCTCCAACTCTACCTCTTCCGGGCTTGCACCGGGATACATGGTGGTGATGACCCCGGTCTTAACCGTAAATTCCGGGTCCTCCATCTGCCCTAGACTGAAGAAAGCACCAATGCCGCCAGCCACAAGTAAAAACACCACGAAATAGGCCACCGCCCGTTTTTCAATGGCAAGTGCGGCAAGGCTCATTTCGACACCCCCTTTGAAGACTGGGAAAGGATGCTTACCTGTTGGCCTTCTTTCAAATAGTGCACGCCGGCCGTGGCGATCCATTCGCCCGGCTTTAGTCCGTCTTCGATAGCAATGCCGGTGTCCAGAAGTTCGCCCGTCTTGACTTCACGCTTGCTTACCGTTTTCGTTTGTGTGTCGATGATCCAGACAAAGGTATTGTCCATCTCGTCTACTGAAAAGACGGCTGTTTCCGGAATAATGATATCCCCTCGGCTTTCTTCTCCCGGTAACGCTGCTGCCCGCGTTGCTTTTCCGGCCATGCCGGGCAGGATTTTGATGTCTTCCGGCTGGTCCATAATCAGGGTCACAGGATACGTACGGGTTGTCTTGGATGCTTCCTTACCGATTTCTTTGATTTGGGGCTTTAATTCGCGATTCGGAAACGGGTCAAAACGCACCCGAAATGCTTTTCCGGCCGTTTTGAGATAATCCGCCTGGTAAATCAGGTCTTCTGGAATGTTCACGATCATTTCAATCTGGGAATGGTCTATCAATCTGACGACGGGTTGCTTTGCTTTCACATCTTCGTAGTTTTCCACATAGGTGGATGTCACGATACCATCAAAGGGTGCTTTCAAATAGGTATAGGCCAGCTTGTCTTTGGCCGAAGCTACAGCTGCCTGAAGAGAACGGATTTCCGCCGTGGTACTTTCAACCTGTTGTCGATTGCGGTCGATCATGGCCTGGCTTACAGCTCCAGGATCCTGTTTTTTAATCTGAACTACCCGTTCGTAGTCAGACTCGGCCCGCTTCAAGATTGCTTCCACCCGTTCGAGCTGGCCTTGCGCGTCGCGCAGATTCACCTGAAAATCACGTGGATCAATTCTCGCAAGCTCCTGCCCTTTTCTGACTTCATCACCAACATTGACCGGGCGTTTAACCAGCGGACCTGCAACCCGAAAGGACATATCCACTTCCCGGGTCGCTTTGGCCCGACCCGGGAATGAGCGTTTGGCGAAATCGGATGGATCGCCGACCTGTATAGCCTGCACCGGCCGGACCATTTCTTTTACCGGGATCTCTTCCTGACACCCTATTAAAGCAATTAGAACAACCAAAACCGCGACAGTTTTACCCGACAATTTCATCATGATCTCCCTCGACTCATCTGGTTTCAACACACGTCAGGTGAATGCCATCATTTCTCTTGTCACGCGACCACTCAGGCAATCCCCGTAGCAACGGCAGCACATGGCACGAGGCCGAGCTACCATTTGGGCGCATGCAACAGTTTCACGTCCTTTCCCGTGGGGGGCTCCTTCCTTTCGGTGGGCAGTGATACGGGTGTCAACAGGTTTCCCCAATCTGTTCTGTTTTCCATGGCTTTCAGGTTTTCCTCGGGAATGATGTCTTTCCCCAAACGGATTTGCCACCCGCCACCTATGGCCTTATAAACGGCGATAAGATAACGGACAATGTCTCCGCGACTGGTTGCCAGGCTGTCCTGTTGGAGCACCAGGGCCTGCTGGGTGTTCAACACCCGGGTGTAGTCCACAAGCCCTTCCTTGTATTGCAGTAGGGCCAGTTGGGTCGCTCTGTCAGCGGCTTTGGCAGCGTCAGTAAGAAATACGGCCTGTTTCTGGGATCGGACAAATCCGACCAAGCCGTCTTCCACCTCCTTGGCGGCTTCCAGTACCGAGTTCTGATAGTTCACCAGAAGTTGCTCAAAGCGTGCGTCCTGAACACGAACATTGTTCTTAATGCGCCCGAAGTTGAATATATTCCACTGGAAAGAAAACGGGATAAAAGAACCGGTAAAAGAGTCCGAAGCGAACAGATCATTCCCATCGCCGGCAGCAAAGCCAATTGAACCCGCCAGTACAAAATGCGGGTATAGTTCCGCCTTTGACATGCCGATCATGGCGCACTGCGTGGCAGCCTGGAACTCGGCAAAACGGATATCCGGTCTCCGTCGCAATAAATCCGCAGGGATGCCAATGGCGACCTGCTCAGGCGCTGTGGGAATGGCGGAAGGGCCTTTTAAAACCTCTTGGAGGTCGCTTGGTGGTGTGCCCAGCAAGATACTCAGCCCGTGTTTGGCCTGTCGGATACCAATTTCCAAAACAGGAATGCCCGCCTCTGTATTTCTCAGTAACGATCGGGCCTGCTGGACATCCAGCTCCGTGGTTACACCTCCTTCAAAGCGAACCTCGGCCAGCCTCAGTCCTCTTTGCTGGAGTTCTACATTGCTGCGCGCAAATGCCAGGCGCTGTTCCAGTGTGCGAATAATCACGTAGGCCGATGCAACTTCGCCTGTGAGCATGACCAACAAGTTGTCATAACCGGCCAGGGACGCGGCCAAGCTGGCATCAGCGGCTTCAACCCCGCGACGAAACTTACCCCAGAAGTCCAGTTCCCAGGCAGTGTCAAACCCGAGTCTGTAGTAGTCTGTACTATTATCAATCCGGTTGCTCACCTCATCAGGGAGATTTGAAACGGGCGGTTCATTTTCACTGGTTCTTAAATATGAATAGCTGCCGTTCAATTGTTGCGCCTGAGGATACTGGGTCCCGATGGCAATCCCAAGACGTGCACGGGCTTCCAGAATCCGTAGCCCTGCAATCCGCAGTGGCAGGTTTTGTTCACTGGCGAGCCCGATGAGATGATCCAGCACCGGATCGTTAAAGACCTTCCACCACGCGCTGTGATCCGCTTCTTCCGTCTTTATCTCGGGGTAGGACTCCTCCGTCCATTTCTCTTCAACAGGAGCGGTGGGTTTTACGAAATCCGGCCCTAATGTCATGCAGGCCGTCAACGCCGGGACCAGAAGCAGTATGGAAAGCTTCACCATCCAGTTCCGGACGATCCACATGTTGCATCGCTTCACCTGGGCAATCATCAATGGTCTTGTATTCAGCATCGTCAAATCACCTTTCTCTCATCTGATGGCCGCGTTTACTTTGCTGTGTCACATCTTAAGCGCTATCGCCGTCCGCCTCCGCCTCTCCTGCCGCCACCGCTTCTACCACCACTCCGCCGCCCGGTCCGTGTCAAGGCGCGCACTGAACCAGACGGCGCCAAAAACCGGCTCTTCCGAACCATTGAGTTCCAATGCAACCGCAGCACGTCCCTTGAGCTGATTGCCGTCCAGTTTTTCCGGCTGAGGCTGGTAAATTACCAGCAAGCCCTCCGGGGTGTCAATCTCTCTCGGCCAATTGCTGGTAGCGTCCTCCTGTGCCCGGCCCGACGCCGGCAGAAATGGGCAGGCTGCCAGCAGGACAACCAACCATACAACCCCTTTAGGTACTGTCCTAAATAGTAGTCTCATAAATTCCCTCCTAGCGGCGGCCGACTTTCCAATATTCTACGGCCATTCCAGTCGATTGTGGTCAGAAGACTACATTGAGCATCACCAGGCTGACCACCAGGAAGATCACGGTCATGATGCCGCCGCGGCTCTACTAGCCCTCCGGGTTTTTTATCAACTCCGGCTTTTAAATCCCTACAAGAGATGAGATGATACGAAATCGCTTTTTGCGATTTGGATTGAAACGGCACTCCCAAGCACCATACACTAACTTCAATAGCACTATTGAAAACTGCAAGTCAAGGAATTTTCAATGTGGCGTGAAAGAGAGCTGATAATCTTCATCTCAGAGCCGCATCGCGGGGAGGTCAAGGGATCAACTTCCCAGACCTTTTTGATAAGCTCTCTCCATGTCTTGGATGGCACACAAGGAGGATCGTAATCAGATACGTCCAGTATGGTGAAATCCACGCTGTCCTTTTTTCCCATTCAATATTCGATGTTGGACGTTCGATGTTCGATGTTCATTTTCTGCGAAAAAAGATACAAGCGTTTGTTCGGGTTTCAAGAAACCATCACCCTTTACGATTTGAGCAATACTTATTTTGAAGGGAGCTGTAAGAGCAATAGACTTGCAGCATTTGGCCATTCCAAGGAAAAGCGTACAGATTGCCCATTTTTTTGCCATAAAAAAAACGGACTGCATTATGCAGTCCGTTTAATTTGACCTTATGTCACACTTTGTCAATTTATTCTGAAAATATGCTCTCTGTCCTTTGTTAA
>JADFWI010000172.1 GCA_015222985.1 Pseudomonadota bacterium
CAGCTCCCCCAGCCATTCTTCGAGCAGGTCTTTATCTTCAGGAGCGCCGGGCAGCAAAATCTCTTTTGGTATGAAAGGGGCGTTTTCGTAATACTGCTTCACAAATGAAGAAATGACCTCGTTGTCAGAGGCCAAAGTATCTGCAAAGCGGAATGGCTGGTTGCCCAGTAAGAACCCGCCCCGGATAAAAAGAACCATGATCAGGACCGCCCTCCCCTGTCGAGCCATACCCACCACATCTCTGTCCTTAAAATCCGCGGTGGCAGCTACCTGTTTTTCCAATGTCTCTTCAAGGGCGAAGAGTCTGTCCCTGTGTGCCGCGGCTGCCTCGAAATCCTGCCGGGATGCAGCCGCTTCCATTTCTTCTTTCACATGATTGATCAGCTCCGGCATTCGTCCTTTCAAAAATAGTATGACCTGATCAACAACTGCTCTGTATTCGGATGGATCAACAGGGCGGCTGCACGGTCCGAGGCACAGCCCCATCTGATAATTAAGACACGGGCGATCTCGACGCTTGGGATTGTTGCCCTTGCACTTGCGAAGCCTGAATGTTCGATGGATTACTTTAAGTGTCTCTCGTACGGCGCCTGCCGAGGCAAAGGGACCGAAATAGAGGGCCCCATCTTTTTGAAGTTTCCTTGTAATGACCAGATTCGGATAGGGACTTTTGATGTTAAGGCGAAGACACGGGTATCGCTTGTCGTCTTTCAAGATAACATTGTAGCGGGGACGGTGTCTCTTAATCAGGTTGGACTCAAGGATCAGGGCCTCTTTTTCAGTGCTGGTAATGATGGTTTCAAAGTCTGCGATCTTTTCAATCAGGACCCTTGCCTTCAAATCCTTATGTGCTGTCTTGCTGAAATACGAGGCGAGACGTTTTTTCAGGTCTCTTGCCTTGCCTACATAGATGATGCGCCCCTTGGCATCCTTCATGAGATAGACGCCCGGTGTCGACGCAAGGTTGGCAAGCCTTTCTTCCAGTCCTTCTCTCATTGTATCAACGAAGCCGTCCGCTTTCAGCCCAACAAAGAGATACAAACCACTCCCAAAAACATGAGAAACGCACCCAATATCCGGTTGGAGATCTCAGATTCCTTGAACAAAAGCCACCCGTACACAACACTAAATAAAACACTCGTTCGTTTCACTGAAATCATATAGACTGCCTTGATCATACTTATAGCCAGGACATGGCACAGCACATGTACATAGAGCAAAAGCCCCACGCATATCCCCTTATTGGGCATTCTTAGCAAGGCTCCCCATCGAATCTTACCAAAAAGAGGAAAGAAAACCAGTGTCACGAGATCAAGGGCGCCAAGGAAGAAAAAACCGAAAAAAAGCGGCGATGAATGCTGAATGGCTTTTTTCCCCAGAACAGCCAAGAGAGAATATATCAAGGAAACGATGAGCATCAAAACCGATCCTTGCTCCTTGAAAATGGCCTGAAACGGAGCGAGATATCCGTGTCTTGCTTCAGCAGCGTTCAATATGTAGCTACCTATTACCACACATCCTATTCCAACCACCCCGAAAATATTCGGGACCTCTTCCAGTATGAGAAATCCGGTGAATATCATGAAGACCGGGGTAAAAGACAAAAACGGAATAGAAAGGGAAAGGGGAGATGCCTTGATAGCCCTCATGTAAAGGTAGAGGGCAAAGGCGTCTAAAGGCACTAGTATGCAGACTGTCCACCAGAAAACCCTGTCCAGTTCGGGAACAGGTATGAAAGGAATAGTAATCAGTACAAATGGGAGGTTAAACAGCGAAGCCACAACCGCCATCTCAAGGGCTGAGAAACGGCCAAAGAACTTTTTGGTAAGGGCATCTCCAGTGGCAACCGAAAGCGCTGTCGCAAGGGCAAGGGTGAACCAAAGCACGGGTTCCGCCTCATCAAATCTCATCGCCATAGAGGGTTACTCGTTGAGTTGTCGCTTGGCTGAGTCGTTGATCTCTACCGCGCACAACTACTCAACCGCTCGACTACTCAACAATTCGTACCCGTCATTCTATCCAATGCCCTGGTTCTACCAGCCTTTGCCCTGGATGATCTCTTTAATTTTTTCCTCGGTTTGTTTTTCCACGAGGATCATTTTTTTTGCTTGGGCATTCCTGATTTTTTCGGTCAAGGCATCCAGGTTGGCCGGTTTTTCGACGAAGTCCATTGCGCCGAGCTTCATAGCCTCAATGCCCTTTTCCAGGGTAGCCTGGCCGGTAAGCAGGATAATTTGGAGTTCGGGTCTCTTCTCCTTAAGTATCTTCAGGACCTCAAGGCCGTCCATTTCGGGCATCATGAGGTCTAAAACGATAGCGTCGAAGGATCCCTCCTGCGCCTTCTTGAGGGCATCCTTGGTGGACGTAGTAGTTGATACGTCCATACCTCGGGCTCGCATTCTCTCTCCCAGGGTTTCAATGAAATCCTCTTCGTCGTCAACGAGCAAAACTTTTTCGGTCATGGCAATACTCCTTTCCAAAATAGTACAGTATTTGCCTGCCGGAACGGACACCTGACCCTACTGGCCGATGTCTCTCGGCAGCATGAGAACAATCTCTGCAGCTCTTTCATCGATCGCGAGTTCAGCCCTGAGCGCGTCAAGCAGGGCTGTTTCCCTTTCCCCCGGAAACGCACTCGTCGTCCTTTCCGAAAGGCCTTGGAGCTGCGTCAATTTGAGCCGCGCCCCGTTTTCCGTCTGTTCGGCCTTAAGGCCGACGGTCTTCCCCCCACCAGTCGCGTCCATGGCAAAATCCAGGCACAGCCACACCAGGTTTTCCAGAAAAAAGGATCTTGTCGCGACCGTAACCGGACTCGCGCCAGACTCCACTTCCAGAGTTACGCCTCGCACGGAAGCCAACCTGCCGGAGAGCGTGGCCACGAACTTAAGGGTTTCATCCAATTCAACGTTCTTCACGGATTCGTCAATGCTATGGGCAAACCTGTTCATTGTCTTGACGATTCCGTCCGCCCGCTGGACCTGCTTGATGACCTTCTCGGCCAGGGTCTTGAGCCGTCCCGCGTCGATGGGCATCCCCCTGTCTGCCATGAGAGTGAAGTCTTCCAGAAGCCCAGCGTTCTCGTTGATAATAGCCAGGGCGTTTTTGATTTCATGGGACATAGAGCCGGTCATTTTCCCATAGAACTGAAGGCCTGTTTCACCAATCATGTCACATCTGCAACTCATGGCACACCTCTTCAGTCGTTGAGGACCTCATTGATTTTCTCAATGAGATCTTCTATTTTAACAGGTTTGACTAAATAGTAAGCGGTTCCGGCTTCAGATGAACCGGCCCGGAAATCATCTTCTGAACCATGCCCGGTCATGAAGATGTATTTCATCCCAGGACACTTTTCCTCCAATCTTCTCTTCAGTTCAATCCCGCTCATCTTCGGCATCTTCACATCGAGCACGGCAATATCATACTTTTCTGATTCCACTCGCCCTATGGCGTCATAGCAGATGCAGACCCAATCCGCGTCGATCCCCCTGATGCGAAGCCGCTCCGCCAAGGCGGATACCAGTTCTTCTTCATCGTCCACTAATAACACTCTCATGGATATCACCTCTTTGCTGGCTGCTTAAAGTGAAGCGGCAGCATAATGGTAAAACTTGTTCCCTTCCCCACTTCGCTTTGCACTGACATGCTGCCCCCGAGTCCGCGGACAAGGCCGTATGTAATGGAAAGACCGAGACCCGTCCCGCCCTTTTTCTTCTTGGTGGAAAAAAACGGCTCAAAGATCCGCTTAAGGTCTGCCTCAGGAATGCCGCACCCATCGTCGACGACCTTTACCGAAACGGACTCCTTATCCTCGCGGTAAACCTTCACGTCCAGTTTTCCGCCGTCGCTCATGGCTGCGAAAGCATTGTTCACAAGGTTAAGAAAGATCTGCTGAAGCTTTCCCCGATCGCTCTTGAATGTTGGGATATCATCGGGCACGTCCACGTTCACGGTGATGCTCCTGTACTCGGCCTCCTTGCCCAAAAAACCGAGGACTTCGTCAATGAGATCTTTAAGGTTGATGGACTGGATATTGACGTCCATATGGCGGGCAAAACTCAAAAGCCTTTTCGTAATAATTCCGCACCGCTCCACCGAGGACAGGACCGACTCTACAAGGCCGATTATCTTTTCGTCCTTCGCGTACTCATCCTTCAGATTGAATATGTCGTGAATCAGCCCGGCCTTTTCGTTGATAATAGCCAAGGGGTTGTTGATCTCATGGGCTACGCCCGCTGCTAACCGACCAATGGAAGCCATCCTGTCCGAGTACTCCACCTTGTGCAGGGTCATCACCCGTTTCTCGTCCGCATCGTGTATCTTATTCACTAGATGCGTAGCAACGCCCAGTATCACGATCATTATAACAGTAATACTAATCGCCAGAAACGCGATAAGCTTTCTGCGGGTTTTGTGCCAGGGTTTCATGAGTTCGCCCTTCTGCTTGACGATCATCAGGATAAACGGCGTATCGGCAATGTAGGCATAGCCGACAACAAGAGGCCCGGCATTAGCGCCTTTGCTCTCAAAAACCCTCGTAGTCGGCGAATATTCCGGAACGGGCAAGGACATTTTTTCAAGAACATTGCCATGGTATCGAGATGGAGTCTGGATCGTGCCCTGGTGGTTGACGATGAAGGCATCACCCCGCCCGCTCACCTGGAGATGTGAGAGCAATTCATTGAACCGCTCCGTATCCACGGTTGCCCGAAGCACATAGAAAGAACCGTCCGGCAGGTCATGCTCAATGGCAATGACCAGATGGGGCGTTTGCCGGAATCCCAGGAACACGTCGCTGATGTACACTCCGCTAACCAGGACTTCCTTAAACCAGTCCTGGTCACTGTAGTCCATGCCCTCAAGCTTGTACGGTCCCACATAGGTGCGCTGCCTGCCCCACGAGTCGATCACTCCGAGGTCCGTGAACCCGACAAAGGCCTTCTGAAGATTCTCTAGAATTGAAGCGAGTTTCTTGGGATCGGTCAACACCTCAAAGGCGTTCCGGTGGACGATGAAATCCAGCGCGGACTTTCGTTCCGCGAGAAAATAGGCGACGGTCCGCCTGGAATTGGACACCAGCCTGGACGTGCGCAGAAGGATTTCAGATTCCATGGCATTCTGAGTCACCCTGTAATCGAACACGGTCATTGATATCACCGGGACCAAGGCAACTCCAGCCGTAAGAATGACCGCCAACTTCCAGATGCGGCGGAAATTGAACAGGTGCTTGAAAGGCCCCTTATCGCTATCCTCATAATCCCAAAAGTCTGGTTTTAATCTTCCCAATATAGACATGTTCAATCGCGGCCTGTGCGTTTTTCATCGTGCGCCAGATGAAAAACCTTGTACCCGACCCGGTTAGCTCTTCCCGTTCTTTTTTTCTTGAATCTTCTCGTTGGCCCTCTTGAGCGTATCACTGAGCACATCAATATCTACCGGCTTTTGCAGGTAGGCAAAGGCGCCTAGTTTCATACACACGTCCCTATCCACCTCGGATCCATGGCCGGTAAGAATGATGACTTCGATTTCCGGACGTGTTTCCTTGACCCGCCGCAGCACCTCCATGCCGTCTATGCCGGGCATCTTGAGATCCAGGATCATGACCTCCGGCTCGTCCTCTTTGACCAAATGAAGGGCTGATTCGCCGTCGTAAGCCACCGCAGAGCCCATTTGGCGCATGAGCAGACGTTCGGACAGGGTTTGCACGAACTCGCGTTCATCGTCCACAAGCAGAACTTTCGACGGCATGTCGAAATCATGCTTGCGGTAGATGTCGGTCTGGTAATAATCTTTGCCGACCTCGGTCTTAACGGATGTGACCCCTTCTACCTTGTCTGCAATGGACTTGAGTTCCTCTTCGAGTCGGTGCAGCATTAGAACGTGCTTGTTGATAGTCAAGGTGACTGAACCGTTCCTCGCGCTCGCGTTCACGTTGTGCCCCTCCTTGGCCAAGGCCACCTCGACCCTGGCAGCCAGGAGGAAGGCTTCCACTGCCTTTTTCGATCCTTCAGTGACTTGGAGGACATCTCTGCCGGCGTTCTCGTCGATAAGCGTAGCAGCTTCTTGCGAACTTTTCTTGTTCATGGGAATAACTATGTCGTAAAGAGAAGAATTCCATGGATCCTTTTTGGAAAACAGCGTCTTAACCCAGGCGGCACAGTCCTCGTCATGTTTGTGTATAAGTTTTCCCGCTTCCTTCTCGGAGAGACCCCGCTCCTTGTTGGCCACGGATAGCCTGAAATTCATGTCCGCAATGAGGCAAACACGAAGCACGTGAGTGATCTCCCTGGGAATCAGGTGTCCGCAATACCCGAAGATAATGACACTGTCGCTGGAAAGCGTTTCGGCCAGGACGAGCCTGAGCAAGGCGACAGAACGCTCCCGTTCGTGGGTAAACTTGTTGAAAACCGAAGTCTTGGTTGAGAAAGCCTGTGCTATTTTGCTCTCGCCCATGCCGGACAGTTTGCTGGCTTCGGCCACAAGCTTTTTGTCGGTAATCAGTCTGGAATCTGTCCTGTCAAGCGTTTCTCGGACAACAGAGTCTTCCATGCAGAAAATACCGTTGAATACGGTGATGACAGACATCTCGCTCCCCCTTTTCCTGTCACATGTTTAATATAGCTGGCAAACGGTTGTGAGCGGACACGTTTTTTCTTCACCTCCAGTGTGAGCATGTCCGTGAACCGAACAGATGGCCTTGTCCATGGTCGGATAGATGTGGTCCCGGCCGACCCTCTCCAGGAGGTGTGTGCGCTTGAATACCGCCATAACGGACTCATTCACGCCACTCAAGGAGACGTCCACGCCGGCGCTCCTGCACCTGTCTATGACAAGGGACAAAGCTTCTTCACCTGACGCATCCATATCATTAATACCGTTGAACACAATGACAATGTGTTTCAGGTTTTCCATCTTGAGCATACGCTCCGTGATCTGGTCCTCCAGGAAGCTCGCATTGGCGAAAAAGAGCGGGCCATCGAATCGGACCACGGCGATATGCTGACATTCCTTGAGGCCGAAGATCACGGCATCGCGTAGTGTTTCATCCTCGTGTCTGGACAAGGAGGCAACAGTGGGCCGCATGCTCTTGTACAGGAATACGAGAAGTGAGAGGGCCACGCCGATCTCGATGCCTTTTTCCAGGTGCGGGGCAAAGGCTAAGGTACAAATGAAGGAAATTATGGATATGGCCCCGTCATACCATTGAGCCCGCCATGCGTGGATAAAGCCTGCCGCGTTCACAAGGCCGATGACCGCTATCATGATAACCGCGGCCAGTACGGACTGTGGCAAGTGATAGAGAAGCGGCGTAAAAAACAAGAGCACAGTGACCACCATCAGGCTGGTAATCACGCTGGACAGGCCGGAGACCGCTCCAGCCTGAAGGTTGACCGCCGATCTGGAAAAGGAACCCGACGTTGGGTAACTTCTGCTGAGAGACCCTAATATGTTTGCCAGACCCTGGCCGATCAGTTCCTGGTTGGGATCCAGGCGCTGGCCGGTCTTGGCGGCCATGGCCTTGGCGATGGCGATGGCTTCCATGAAACCCAAGAGCGAGATGATGGCGGCGAAGGGCAAAAGTTGCAGGATAATTTTGAGGTTGATGTTTGGAACAGAAAAGGAAGGCAAACCACTGGGGATCTCACCGACCACCGCGCCACCGCCCATCATGAGCAACTTGTTCTCCTTCAGCGGTTTGTTCCCCACCTTGATGCGCCAGGTACGCCCGTCAGATCTGATCCCGGGCGAAACCTCATTCTGCAGGTAGAATCTCTGTGAGCCCCCTTGATCCTTTACGCCCTCGAACAGTAAGTCCCTGATTTGCTCCCGGTAGACATGTGTTTCATATTTCAGCCGCTCAATCTTGATGCCGATGACGCTCGTGTCGTGCTCCGCATCAAGGACACTGATCGTGTCGTGGGCGGCCATGGCCTTGTCCAGGGCCTCGCTCATCTCGGACCGCTTTTGCGCGAGCGGCTTCATGCCGGCCACAGCCGTATTAAACTCCCTGATCAGGCTGCGGACTTTTTGTGACTCGATGGCGGAAATATCAACCACTGTGTTGTGCTGGAACCCTACGGCCCAGGAAATAAGAGTGGTCACAACCACGGCCACAAGTACATTGGGTATCCTCGGCGAGGCCCGTTTCAGTCCGTACATTATGGCAAAGGCCAGCGCACCCATAAAGAGCGTTGGCCAGTGCGTATAGTGAACAGCGGCCTTACATACATGGATAATCGTCTCATAGTGATGCGAGGCCTTGTCCACGTACACGCCAAACATCTTCGAGAGTTGCGACGAGGCAATGATAATGGCGGCCGCGTTCGTGAACCCGTTCACCACCGGGTGGGACAAAAAGTTGACCACTAGGCCGAGCTTCAGTACGCCCAAAGAAAACTGGAACACCCCGACCATGAGGGCCAGCAGGATGGCATAGGCAATGTATCCCTCCGTTCCCGCCGTGGCCAGCGGCTCAAGCGACGCGGAAGTCATAAGCGAGACCACCGCCACGGGACCGGTAGCCAATTGACGACTCGAGCCGAACAGAGAGGCAATCATGGGCGGGAGAAACGAGGCATAGAGCCCGTAGTATGCAGGGAGTCCGGCCAATTGAGCGTAAGCCATCGACTGTGGAATGAGAACGAGTGCCACTGTCAAGCCCGAGATGGCGTCAATTCTAAACCTGTTAAAACCGTAATCCTTAAACCAACCAATAAACGGAAAAAATTTCGTCAGCATTGGCGCTACCTCTTTCTAAGATTCTCTGTTCTCAAGTATCCTGCGACACGATTCCATAAGCTCGTTGTAGAGACCGCCCGCATCGTAAAGGTTATAGGTGTTAAACCGCACTATGCCGTCGACCATGGAAAAGATAATTAATGCCGTTTTTCGGGCAGGCATGTTGCCAATGGATCCATCCTTTTGTCCGAGGACAATGGCCCGCTCGAAAATGTCCACGAGGCAGTTGTAAATCGCCTCAAGATGCCCCCTGCACTCGGGATTGGCCCGGGCAAGCTCATAGGCGTCGTGGCGGTGTAAGAGAAGAAACCTGTTTTCCATGCTTCCGGCGAGATACAGATAGAACGATATGGCCCCCTCAACCATCTCCAGACCGGTGTCGAACTCCCTTTCTCCGAAATACCGGTCGGCTTCGTCTATGATACGGGCTTTCAGCTCTTCGAGGATGGAGAGAAAGATCTGTTGCTTGTTCTTGAAATGATAGAAAATCGTGCCCTCGGCTGCTCCCGTAATCCTGGAGAGTTCGGCCATGGAGGTGTCTTTGAAGCCCTTTTCGGAAAAGAGCGTGCTTGCGCTGTGAAGGATCATTTCTTTCTTGGACATGTGATACTCCTGCCAGGGAAAACCGACTGAGCCCTCAGTCGGTTTTCAATGATATTTATTCCAATTCATCAAGTCAAGAAAAAAATACTGACATTTGGTTTTTTTTAGCGCTTCACGGGTTGAGTGTTTTAACGAAAAACTGAACCGTCCCGCCGAAGGTGGCTTAACAAAAAAAGTAACCCAAAACGCTAAACTCCGAACCTGTGAACGCTTAGGGCTCGCGCAAAAATAACTTCACATTTTGGCATCTCAGCTTCAGCCCATCTTTGACCGATGCCTCA
>JADFWI010000173.1 GCA_015222985.1 Pseudomonadota bacterium
ATATCGGCCTTGACCAACCAAGACGTATTGTCGCCGATACGACCTTTGGCTCCCCCACTGCCCATAGCTTGCGTCATTCATTTGCAATAAATACTCTAAAGCGTATCAAAGCACTCGGAAAATCCCCCCAAGATGCTTTACCCGTTTTAGCCGCTTACATGGGGCATCAAAAATACCGCTATACTGCCGTATATCTGAAAGTATTAGATGCCGAGCAACGTCATGGCCTTGTCAATTTTGCCATCTCAGCCCAAAAGGAAATATGAAACTTTCAACTTGCATTCATTGCTTTTTCGATCAGTATCTTCCCCGTATTAAAGGGGTAGGAGAAAACACTACTAAGGCTTATCGGGATGCCTTCACGCTCTTTCTCCCCTTTGCTGCCGACCACCTTTCCATTGAGATCGAATCTCTCAGGACCGAGCACCTTTCTTGCGACTTAGTCTTGGCCTTCCTGGACCATCTGGAATCTGATCGAACCAATATCGCAAGGACAAGAAATAGCCGCCTGGCTACACTTAAATCCTTTGCGAAAATGATCCGCCTTATGTATCCTGACCAACGCAAACTCGCAGATACAATACTGAGCCTCCCACCAAAACGCATCCAAAAACCCTTGATAGGCTTCCTGGCCCTGGAAGAAATCCTCAAAGTCTTTGAAAGAGTTGAACTTAAGAAAAAGCAGGGGTTGCGTGACTATGCCATCCTGCATCTACTCTTTGACTCTGGCGCCAGGGCCAGTGAATTAGCCACGCTCAACCTTGACTACTTCGATCCCCAAAAAAGAACGCTGGCCATTCTGGGTAAGGGGAATCGTTATCGGCAGATAGAACTGTCGCTTAGAACAACTCAACTTTTAAGTCTTTATATTACCAAATACCGCGTCACTCCAAAGCCGCTGTATCGACATCGTCTCTTCATCAATCAACGCGGAGAAGAGTTAACAAGACACGGAATTCATCATCTCTGTCAAAAATATCTTCGCAAAGCATTGCCGCCTAAACGGCTCAAAGGACTCAGCGCAGCTCACAGTTTTCGTCATTCCTGTGCAGTCAATATGCTTTGCTCGGGTGCATCTGTTACTGATATCAAAAATCATTTGGGTCACGAAAATATCGACTCCACCATGGTTTATTTGCACCTGGATCTGTCTCGCAGGCGAGAAGTACAAAGGAAGTTTATTAAATACAGCCAGTCTACTTTGGCTCATGATCCAAAGATAGAAGAACTAATTGATTGGGAAAATAAAGAAGAAACCCTGGCTTGGCTTGATAGCCTCTAAGGGGTTGCTCCGGCCTTGTATCAGACTACGAGGGGTATATTTCAACACCAATTATTATGTTGACAGTTTTTCCGCAAACTCATATAATGTTGGCCAAGTTGTTGTTTTTCAAGCAAATCGGGATTTCCTTGACAGTGGTCGAATATTTTCGTATTCTCGCATAGTTAGGTGGACTCGCAACATAAGGGTCAAGTCTGCTCTTGACTCTTGCTCTGAATTCATA
>JADFWI010000174.1 GCA_015222985.1 Pseudomonadota bacterium
GTATACAAGATTTCAATCTGTTCTACCGTGGAGGCAATGTCAATTTCCCTCTTTACTTCTCCCCCGACGCCACTAAACAAGATCTCTTCAGCGGTCTTGAGTTAGGTGAAGGAAGGAAGTCTAACCTCAACCCAAAGGTCGTAGAGACCTTGAACGCTGCTCACCGGCAAAAGCCCACGCCTGACGACATCTTCCACTACATCTACGCCGTCCTTTATGCGGATACTTACCGAGAGAAGTACGCCGAATTTCTTAAGACCGACTTTCCACGAGTGCCCTTCACCACAGACTTCGGACTCTTTCAAGCCCTTGCCATGCTGGGCAAACGACTGGTTGACCTGCATCTTCTGCGGTCGGAAGAACTCGATGCTCCGGCAGCCCGCTTCCAAGGCCAGGGAGACAACCGCGTCGCTCGGACCAAAAGCAAGGGGTTTTTCTATGAGCCCAAAGAGGATCGCGTCTACATCAACAAAACCCAGTATTTCGAACCGGTCCCCTTGGAGCTGTGGGAGTATCAGATCGGCGGCTATCAAGTATTAGCAAAGTGGCTCAAGGATCGCCGGGACAGAGTACTCACCTTGGATGAGATCAAGACTTATTGCCGGGTGGTAACAGCCATTCAGCGAACCATCTCCTTGCAGGAAGAGATCGACGCCCTTTATCCACAAGCCGAGGCCCAGATCATCAAAATACGTGATTAGTGAATTGGATATGGTCGTTCTTACGCATGACATTGACAGATACGGGCTTAAAGAAGGCGACATAGGGGCAGTCGTGCACCGCTACAAGCATGGCGAGGCCTTCGAAGTTGAGTGTGTGACCGCTGATGGCAGGACAATAGCACTGCTCACGCTCGACCGAGAGACCATTCGACCAGTCGGCGGATCTTTCAGGATGACGCCGACCCGGATGATTCCGTCAACAGGCTGGACAAGATCTTGAAGGAGAGCTCAACGCCTTGATACGATTTGGGGGTGTTGTGTAAAGCAGGAAACGGGACTGGACCGGGGAGACTCTCTGCGGGGCCTGAAATGTGGTTTCTGGCGGTTTCGATATGCATATCAAATCTGCGGTAGAATCGTTGGATTAGCGGTCAGAGATCATGCAAGGCTCACTGTATCTTGACAATTCATGGTTTTTCACACCAATATCAAACCGAGACCTCTACAGCCCCTTTTTGGTTCCCAAATGGGATTTGGTATGATATCTAGAACGAAATCGGAGGATAAGGAATAGACTGTTTGGCAAGGTAGGTACAAAATCATGTGTCAGTCGTAAAAGGGATGGACACAGCCTCATTGTCTTCAAAATAAGGAGGTCCAAAAATGCCGCTGGAGGAGAAAAAAACCTTTGTCGAAGACCCCAACCCCAATATGACAACCGAGGAGAAAAACAGGCATCTTTCGTATATGCTCGGCGTCGCTCCCCATCACGGACGAAATATTTTCCGCATCGAACGCATCGAAATCGGAGCGTCGGGCTGGTGGATCCATTACCGGACTGAGTCGTCCGACTGATGCACATGGGGAAGGACGATATCCGTCAGCCCAAGTGTCCACAAGATTGGTAGAACTAGTGCACCTGCTACAAAATACGCGGATGCAGTCCAACGGGCAGGACTTCGCTGTCTGCCCGCGGCTAATCCATATCGTTAATTCCGCAAACCGATTCTCAAAAGGCCTCCTCGTTAAACCCGAACTTCAATGAGCTATGTTTTTCGATGATAAAGTCTTTAGTATGCCTGTTAAGCTCCCGAATCGTTAACCAGAATTGTGACTTTCTGTTCCCAGGCCGCCGCGAAGCATTGCGGCTTTGCTGAAGAGCCTTCTTTAGTCCGAATGGTTCCTCAGAACAGCAATGCCAAGGACCTAGATCTGCTCATAGCCTGCCTCAACACCAGGTTCGTATCATCTCCTCTTCGCGGGGGCGTTGTCGTGGATGCCCACGCCGCGGTTGCATTACTCAAACCATTGTTCAAGCGGGCTCATAAAACATTGAGGCCCCGGGTATCGCTGGCTTGTGCACCAACAGACGCATCTGAAACAGAGCGTAGACTCCTTGCTGAAGCAGTCTTCATGCTGGAGCCTCTTGTGTGGCCATCGTACCAGAGCCTTTGGCTTTCGCCATTGGCGCTGGAATCGATACGAGTTTGCCACAGGACAGGAATGGGGACGCTGGGACAGGAATGGGGACGCTGGTAAAAAATTAATCAAATAAGATTTTGTTACTTTCCTACCAGCGTCCCCATTCTCGCCATTCTCGCATATGAAGCCGTCGTCTGTGTGATATAAGCGATAACTTATATAATTTATTAGCATATGACAGAACCGTCAGATTGCTAATTTCTCTGCAAGAGGCAATTCATTATAGAAATAATCTATAGCAATAGATCGCATATTCCTATTGTAAGTCTGTCGACGTTACGTTATATACCTACAATATCTTGGGAGTCTGAGGAAAAAGAGACATGTCTGATTTTGATTTGCGGCTACGGGAGCTCTACTTGAATAAGCCCGAATGTGTCATCGATCTTCCGCAATGGCTTCTTTCCTCAAAAAAGATCGAAGAATACAGGGCCATATCCGGTCTGGCCATTGTTGAGATAGCAGGCCGGGACAGTGTGGCTGCGGCTGTGAAAAGCGTTGAGGAAGAAGCCTTCACGGATCTTCTTCCCACCTATGTTTATACTGGCACAGAGCACGGTCCGTGGGCCAGCGTGGAACAGGCAGTCGAGCGGCTGGCAGAGCGAATGCCGGAAGTTCGGGTGCACGACTTGTTGGTCCTTGGCTCCCCTGGCTTCTGGCGGGCACTAAATGGGCGATTCATGAGTGGGCTGATCTCGAGATACGGATTTTACATCCCCTGTGTTGGCTGCCATCTTTATATCCACAGCGTTCGTATTCCCCTTGCTCTGACTCTGGGTAAGGTGCCGATTATTGCAGGGGAACGGGAGCGGCATGATGGGCGTATCAAAGTCAACCAGATTTCGGAAGCCTTGGATGTTTACGAAAAAATGGCGAAGGATTTTGGGGTCCGGTTACTTTTGCCACTGCGCCACATCGCTGAGGGAGACCGCATTAAAGAGATCCTTGGATTCGAGTGGCAGGAAGGAAAGGAGCAGTTAGGCTGCGTTTTGTCGGGAAATTATCGGCGATTGGATGGCAGCGTGTATAGCACCGTCTGCCAGGTTCAAAGATACATGGAGGAATTCGCTGGGCCGGCAACAAAAAAGATCATCGAGTCATATGCGACAGGGCATATTCCGAATCATCTGGAAATAACCGCTCAGGTTGGGCTCCTGTGAAAAAAGCACGGTTTGGCCCCTTGCATCTCATTCCTTCCATAGATATTTCCTGTTGTATCTCCTTGCTTATCATAGATATTTCCTATTTGCTTTATTGTCTCATCCAATGTAGTATTTTTTGTGAAATGGAGAACTGATGAACTCGCAAAAGGTCATCAAGCGCCATGAAACCAAAACTGGCCATATGTAACTTCTTTTCAGATATTGAGGCTCTACGCAGCTTTGCCCTGAGTCACGGTTTTTCCGGCATTGACTGGTCGTTTGACGCAGACGCACTTCCTGCCACGCCTGCAGAAGAATCAAGTTGGGTGCAGGGTCTATCGGCCCTTGACACGTTTGAGGTTCGTTATCATTGCCCCTTTCACCAGATAGACCTGGGCCACGACGACCCCGAGGAGGCCAAAAAAGCTGAAGGCATTTTCCATCGCATCATCCGTCTTGTCTCTAAAGTGAGAGGCAAATACCTGACGATTCACATCGGCCTTGGTCATGATTCGACTGAGCCCCTTTCATGGGAGGCGACCATAGAGAACCTGCGACGTCTGGTTCAATATGGTGCAAAGTGCGGAGTAAGGGTGTGCCTGGAGAACCTGGCCTGGGGATGGACCAGCAAGCCACATCTTTTTGAGAAGCTGGTCCGCGGAAGCGGAGCGGCGGTCACTTTTGACATCGGTCACGCCCATGCATGCGAATCGGTCCGCAGTCACTACTATTCTGCCGAAGATTTCGTCACACCTCACCCCGATCGCGTTCTCAACGCTCACGTATATCATACAGAGATTTCCGGTGTCGGACACCTGCCACCGGATCGGCTGGAAGACATTGAAGACCGTCTCAACATCCTGCGGGATATTGGTTGCGATTGGTGGGTTCTTGAGGTTAGAGAAACTGACGGGTTGTTGCAAACAAAAAAGGTTGTGGACCAGTATTTCACACAACCGGATTATTACTATTACAGTAGGTCCGACAATCAGGAACCCTTGACATCCCAGGGCTGAGGTCGGTAGGAATTCAGGGTTGTCCCCTCCAGGTTTCTGATGAAAATCATCCTTCTTCTTCTAGACGGTCTGGGTGATCGATCGTATAAGGTTCTCAATCACCAGACCCCCCTTCAAGCTGCTTCCACCCCAAATCTGGACCGGTTGGCTCTCCTGGGAGGCAACGGCCTTTTTCACGCAGCATTGCCCGGACAATGTCTGCCAAGCGAAACAGCCCATTATCTGCTCTTTGGATATGATCTGGAGACTTTCCCTGGCCGAGGACTGCTTGAGGCCGTTGGGGAAGGCGTGGCCTTTGATGACAGCGACGTCCTGTGCCTGGCCCACCTCTCGGGTGTAACCTGGGAAAACAGTGTGCCGATTCTTACCCAAGGTCGTGATGAAATTGAAGGGGACGCGGAAGAGATAGGGCAGCTATTGGCAGCCATCACACCCTATGAAGCCCACGGCATCAGTTTCAGACTCCACCAGACACGCCGAAATGATGCTATTATTGTCCTGAGCGGCCAGGTCTCGCCTTATGTATCTGATTCTGACCCCATTGTTATTGGCCGGCCAATGGCCCGTATTTGCCCTCTTTCAAACAACCCGGAGCCGGATCAGACTGCACGGACGGCAAAAGCATTGAACGAGTATCTGTCTTACTCTCACAGGGTTTTGGCGAGCCACGAGCTAAACCGGATACGTCAGGCCGGAAATCTCTCTTCCGCAAACTTCCTGGCCACGCAACGTTGTGGGCGCCGTATTGTGCAGGAACCCTTTGATCAGCGTTGGGGCCTGAGCGGCATGCTGATCGCCTCGCCTTCGGTATACGGAGGTCTGGCTCATGAGTTGGGCCTTACGTTTGTCCGCGTCAAGGACGGCAAGGATCCCGGTCAAGACCTCAGAGAGCGCATACGTTTGGGCCTTTCCGACCCTTCCCATGATTTTGTCCATGTCCATACCAAGGTACCGGATGAGGCCGCCCATGCAGGAGACCCAAAGGGCAAGGAAGCTGCTATCAGCGCCTTGGATTGGGGCTTGGATGAACTGGTAAAAGCAGCGGAAAGCAGGGATGACTTGCTGGTTGTGGTTACCGCAGACCATTCGACCCCGAGCATATCTACTTTGATCCACTCTGGCGAGCCCGTACCCGTGGCCATGGTGGGTCCCACTGTGCGCCGCGATGATGTAGCCTCCTTCGACGAAGTGAGTGCAGCAAGGGGATGCCTTGGGTTTTTGAGAGGGCGAGAGTTGATGCTGACGATGTTGAACTACGCGGATCGGTCATGCCTTCTGGGCCACCAACTGGGAAGCCGCAA
>JADFWI010000175.1 GCA_015222985.1 Pseudomonadota bacterium
GCTAACCTGTCAACAGTTAACCCTTAGAGATCTCTGGTGCCGAGGCGCAGAATCGAACTGCGGACACGCGGATTTTCAGTCCGCTGCTCTACCGACTGAGCTACCTCGGCAAGTTTGATGCAAGTTGGATATCTATTAGAAGCCCTAATCCTTGTCAAGATTTTTCTGGAGATCTGTCAGGTCTCCAAAAGCGTGCTGGAGCATGGCGGCGATGACTATGGCTGCAGTGTCTGATTTTAGGGTTCGTGGGCCAAGGGAAACACAAACAAAGCCATGTTGAAGCGCTAATTCCACCTCCTTGTCTGTGAATCCGCCTTCAGGGCCTACGAGAGCCAGCACACTGCGGATATCAGGCATTTTGGCCAGGCAAGACGTTGATTCAAGGCCTGATTGGTGATTGTGAAAGATGACCTTCAGGTTATGGGACCGCCGAGCCGTAACCAATTTCTCAAAGGAGACCAGAGAGCCAATATGTGGCGTCCGCGATCGGCCGCACTGCTTGAGAGATTCCACGGCAATCGTTTTCCAGCGTTGTTTTCTTCCGCCCAAGCGTGAAGGCTCAGGCCTTGGCACACTGCGTTCTGACATAAAGGGTAGAAAAGCAACGACCCCCAGTTCTGTCAACTGCCTCACAATGCGATCCATGTTTCGGGCCTTTAGAAGGGACTGACCTATTTCGATCTCCAGACAAGATTCCGATATTGCGGAATATTGGTCTAGAATCAATAGCCTGATCGCCCGAGACGTACTCTCAGCAATACGGGCACGGTATTCCGATCCTTGCCCGTCGAACAGAAAAATCTCGTCCCCGGGTTTCAGACGCAAAACCGTACGAACATGCCTCACATCGGGCCCTGTGAGGGTTGGCTGAGTGGAAGAAACAGCCTCCTTGTCGATGAAGAAACGTCTCATTTTATGCTATCGATTTGTATACAAAATCAAGCTTATGCCGACTGTGGCAAAGAGAATATTGGAGGCCCATGCAGCAAGAAAAGCAGGAAGTATCCCCGTGTACCCCAGGGTTCGGAATAGTTCAAAGCTGACCAGGTACAAGGCAACAATGGCAAAACCAATACCGATACCTGCCGCAACACCCCTTCCTTTTTCTTTTCTAAGGGCAAGGGAGACTCCCACCAAACCCATGATCAACGAAATGCACGGAAATGCCAGTTTGACATGCATATCCACCCAGTAGGTGCGGGCGCTATATCCCTCTTTTTCTATTTTTTGTGCGTAGCGGCGTAGTTCTATAAACCCCATCTCATCGGAGGGTTTGGCACCTTTCCTGAAGTCATCAGGAGTCTCATGAAGCTCAAAGGTCATTTCAGCAAACGGTGAAACCGTGTAGGTGCCGTCCTCCTGTCTTTGCTTGACCGTCCCGTCAAAAAAGCGCCATTGACCATCCTTCCAGACTGCGCGTCGGGCATGAATCCGCTGTCTTGTCCGAAAATCCCCGTCAAACTGATTGACGACCACCCCGAACAAGGTCTCGGCTTTTACATCAAAGGTCCTGATATTATAAATGGCGCCCTGGCCTTTGTACCATAGTGACTCGTATTTGTAGACGAACTCGGGGGCTTTCTTTTGTACGTAAGTCTTCCAGATCGTATTGACCCGGCGATTTGTATAGGGAATAATCGATTCACTGTTAAGAAAGGATAGAAGAGCAATAAGTGAAGCCAGCATCAGCGATGGAGCAATTACCTTTATTGGGCTCACGCCGCTTGCCCTCATGGCAATGATCTCATTGCTCCTGGCCAGAAGCCCCAAGGCGATGATGGTGGCCATTAATACTGCTACTGGTGTCATCTGATCAATAACAAGTGGGAGTTTGAAAAGAATATAGATCAGCATGTAGTGGAGTTTTGCTCCGGCCTCTATGAAGTTGTCGACCCTTTCGAAGAAATCGACGATGACATAGATCATAACAAAAGCCAGGAGAATGATCGTAAATACTTTGGTGATCTCGCGGAGGATGTACCTGGTTAGGATGCTCATAATCCTATCGATCTTCTCGCCGTGTTTTGAACAAGACGCGAATACGTTCAGCCAAGTGGCCCAAGGCTACCAGCGATTTCATGGGGGTTTCTTGGCTTGCCCGGACAAACATCACCACAGACAATGTCCCAAGCAGGAGGTTGGGCATCCACATGCCCAGGGCCGGCGGTATGGCTCCGGACTCTCCAAAGCTCTTGGCTGCAGATAACAGAACGTAATAAAGAAGAAAAATGCCCAGAGCCA
>JADFWI010000016.1 GCA_015222985.1 Pseudomonadota bacterium
AGGCGTTATTCTCGGATCTTTTCAAGACTGTGGCCCTCTTGAAGATGTGTATGCCATTGTGAAAGAGGCCTTTCGCCAAAGTGCGGTGCCCATTCTGGCCGGTTTTGACCTGGGCCACGGCGCCAACAACCTCACCGTGCCCGTGGGACTTCAAGCGGCTATGGATACCAAAGACGGCAGCCTCCGATTTCAGGAGTCTGCTACTTCGGAAAGCCTGTGAGAGCTGAACTATTGCATTTATGAGAACCGTAAGAGATCTGATGAAGCGCGGCGTTGATGAGGGGGTTTTCCCGGGAGCCGTGCTCCTTGTTGCCAGAGAAGGCAACATTTTGTTTTTGGAGGCGTTTGGCCATGCCAGACTTTTGCCTGAAAGGCCCATGACGACCGATACGGTCTTTGATCTTGCATCTTTGACCAAGCCGCTGGCTACGGCAGTTTCCGTCATGCTGCTGATCCAGCAGGGGAGGGTGGACCTGGATCCACCCCTGGGCACGGCCGTTGCCGGATTTTCAGATACGGACAAGAGAGACATCAGTATCCGCCAGCTCCTTTCCCATACCTCGGGGGCGCCGGATTACATGCCGTATTATGAGATGTTGAGAGATTTCCCAGTCTCTGAGCGGAAAGGCGCGCTACGTGAACTGCTGGTGCGTGAGGATCTCATGACTAGGCCAGGGGCAGTTTGCCTTTACAGTGACCTGGGATACATGGTTTTGGAATGGGTGATTGAGGTTATCGCAGGAATGCCGCTTGACCTTTTTGTTGAAAAATCCGTGTACAAACCACTCGGCCTCAACCAGCTTTTTTTTATCCCGCTGACTCGTGAGCAAGTCAGCGGGCAATATCTCTGCGCGGCAACCGAAGATTGCCCCTGGCGGGGCAAGATCCTGGATGGCGAGGTCCATGACGATAACGCCTATGCCTTGGGGGGCGTTGCAGGACATGCCGGTCTGTTTGGAACAGCGCAAGCAGTGTTCGGACTGTTGCAGGAGCTTTTAAATGCTTATTCCGGAAGGCCTAACGCCGGTCTATTCCACCGGGATGTGGTCAAAGTTTTTTTTCAGCGCCAGAGTGATGTAGGTAGTTGGGCACTGGGCTTTGACACCCCCACACGGCCGGATTCGAGCAGCGGCAGGTATTTTTCCGATCAGAGTGTTGGTCATCTCGGTTTTACGGGCACGTCATTTTGGATGGACCTTGAAAAGGGCGTCATTGTCATTCTCCTTACCAACAGAGTCCACCCGAGCCGGGCAAATGAAAAGATCAAGGCCTTTCGGCCGTTGCTCCATGATAGGGTCATGGAGACTGTGTTGATCTGCCCCAGCCCTTAATCTCAACCCACGTCCGGTTCCGGCAACTTCAGTTCCGTCAAAACCGCCCCAATAATCGAAAAAATCGTAAAAACAAAAACCCGCCATAAACAAGGTGTCGCCAGTTCACCAAACCCGATCGGCCCTTCATGACCGAGGATGGTAGATAGAGCCGCATACAGCACGCCGACCGCACCACCGCAAACAGCCGCTCCAATAATCCGTTTCGCCAGCGTGGCCCCGCGGGCGCCCAAAGTCACTGCAGCGCCACAAAGCAATGGCACCAGCGCCGCAAGCCACCAGATGTCATTTAAACCCGGCAATTTTCCGACATTCGTGACGTAGAAAAAATCCGCAAGTGCAAATATTCCCAAACCTGCCGTGGCGTACAAGGCAATATGCCAATATCGAGGCTGCATTTGGGCCCGCATTTGGCTCCGCTTGAGCATACGACGCCGTATGGTCAAGGGCCAGTTATAGAACCAGCAAAACACGCCACGTTCCAGCAGAGCGCCCCTTTCGCCAAAGACCGGAACAGTGTGAACGGCTTCGGTGGCCCAATGCGCTGCCATGAACTGAGCCAGCGCGGGATAACGATATCCCATCTGGATTGGAAACGCCAAATAACCTATGTATTTGAAAAAACCAAGAAACACGGCGATGTTATAGTCCTTGAAGTTTCGCTCCCGGATGACCAGATAGAGCACGTAAAGCCCTCGAACCAGCGAACCCGGCGAAATGGGCACAACCTGAAACAGCGCTATGATGCCAAGCCCGATTCCCCACGCCTGCACTCTCGGCATCTCGGGATGCATCGCCACATATGCGATCGCCACCACCAAAGAGACAATTTGCGTAACCGGCAAAGTGCATACATGCACTGCAAGACTCTTGAGATACTTCTGTATGAATGGCTCGTTAATCTGGGACAGAATAACCCCTGCATCTTCCTTCATAAGTATGCGCTTTTCCTTGCCTTCTGCCACCATATCACGAAGCCATTGCTCCCGCAGTTCCCTGTCAAAATAGAGCCGCACAGGCCGAATGGCCAGATGAATCAGGCGCTCCTTGGCATACTGCCAGTCAGTCAAGAATCTGTGAAGTCCAGCCGGCAGCACTGACAGTGGCAAATGATAAGAGATCCGCCATACGTATTTTGCTACCTTAAGGGCATGCTCACCATCGAGTCGGCCTGATCTGTGCCAGCCCATGAGCTTTTCAGCAACTCTTGCCCGTACTGCACGCCGCAAATAATCGCAACTGGTAAGCAGCCCCCAATAATGCTCTCGCCAATTCGGTCTGCCCCAAACGCGCCTGAAAACCAGGCCCAGCAGTGGCACGAGCCCGAGCACAAAAAACAGCAACGTCAAAGCTCTGTTGCCACGTAGTTTTTCCTGGCAACGCTCATCAACCAGATTTCGGACCTTCCAGCCTGTCACTGCGCTGTCAAATATCGTCGACCACAGCCCTCCTGCATAAAGCAGACGAAAGTGATTGTGCGTAATATCCGGGACCGAATCGCGATATATGCGCTCAGCCGCCTTTAATTCCTCCAGCATCTGGCGCATATCAGAGAACTCATCTTTGTGCGCATCAACGAAGTGTTCCAGCTTTCCAACATCGCCCCGGTCAAATTGCACCAGACTTCCTCGCATAAGCCCCTTGGCTATCAGTTTGAAATCTCCCGGGCTCATGGGCAAGAACGGCAGAAGGGCAAGACCGGCCCGGAAATCAACCGCCACCAATCCTCCGGATGGAGATGTCTCGCTATCATTGCGTTTCAGACAGTTTGGCTGACTCTTGCAGGTGGACCACTCATACTGCCTGGCAAACTCATGTCCCCCCATGTCATGCAACAGATCAACGAATTCGCGCATGAACTCACGCTTGGCCCGGTATTCCGGTGAGCCAAGACTCCCGGCATCAACTTCACGGCCCCTGGTCCAGCGCTTCAGCAGATCCATGCGCTCATCAACTTCTAAATGCCAAGTGCGTCCGTCCACCCACTCGCTCAACTCACCGCAGCTACCCAGCCTGCTGTCCGTAAAGGTTGCATATATGTCGACAACCGCCATTTGACTGCCGAACTTGATTTTTGCCCCCCGACGGATGAATTTCTGCCAGAGCGCGCCGGCCCTTGCTGCCGCAGGGTTGACCTGAAGCTGAAACGGACCCTGGAAACCAATCCAGTACAGAGTATTGCGAAACAGGCATGAGAAACCCGTTGGCGGAACAAGGATTTTTATCGCGTAAACTTTGCCGGCCTCAATCCCTTCCAATTGCCCGGACTGTAGATGGATATCCAGAATCCTCACGCGGTATACTTGCCCGGCAAATCCCCCGCCCACAAATTTTTCAACAACCAGATGAACCCGTCCCTTGCCCGGCCGGCCTACTCCTGTGACATCATAGACCAACTCGGTGTCGGGCTCGTAACGCTCAACACGCATCGGCCTTCGCAGCCCCGCGGCCCGGAACTCGTTCTCAAGCTCCTTAACAACTTCAACAGAGTATTCTGTAGCCATTTTTGCTGCCTAACTGCCTGACAATCTTTAGATGTGATGAGGCGAAGAAGAATTCCTCTTGCATGTCACCTGACGGGATTCTTGGCGGTCCTGCGAACCTCGGCAAGACTATCGTTTGTGCCACAGGACCCGTTTTTTTGATAC
>JADFWI010000176.1 GCA_015222985.1 Pseudomonadota bacterium
CGTGCTTCGTGCTTCGAATTTGCCAAAATTGTCTAAGTGAAAACAGCTACAAGTTCCAACTGTTACTGTGGACTATGACGGAGCCCTGAAGTTTCAAGACTTTTTCGATTTGTATCCTCACGGGACGACCAAACACCTAAACACGTCAGGTTTTTCCCTCAAAGCCGATCGTCACTGTTCCGTCTTCCACAACCACAGGAACTTTGCGTTTTCCGCCAGAGTGCTCAAGCATCGTTTCCAAGTGCTTTGAATCGTTTGCCACGTTTAGATACTTCACGTGCTTGCCTTCACGAGCAGCGGCCTCCCGGGCTGCTGTGGTGAAAGGTCAAGTATCTTTTCCGAAAATCAGAATTTCATGCGCCATGGTATCAAGAATCTCCTTTCATGATTGGGAGCAAGTAGAAAATATGTACCAACTGAGCCCCATGTTGTCAAATGCCTTTCCGCCTTGTTAAAAAAAGAGAGGCATGATAGATACTTACCTGCAAAGTGCCTACACTACGATGGCCTGAAAGCCCGAGGATATGTCCTTGAGCCCTTAGCCTTGCACCTTGGGCCTATTTTTTTGATCCAAAAACATCTTTTCAATCGCCATCATTGATGGACGAATATGACGAGTACCAAGTTGTACATGGGAATCGATCTCGGTTCCGTGAGTTTGAACATAGTCATCATTGACGCCGAAGCACAGATCAAGACGGCCATCTACAGGCGTACTGAAGGGCGGCCGTTGCCCATTCTACTTGGGTCCCTGGAGGAACTAGGTGTTAAATTCGACGGTTTTGAAGGAATTGTCGCCACAGGAAGCGGCCGGAAACTGGTGGGCAATATCCTTTCTGTGCCGGATATTAATGAAATCGTCACTCAGGCCAGGGCTGCCTGTTATCTCTATCCGGATGTTCGCACCATCATCGAAATCGGCGGTCAGGATTCTAAACTCATCTTTCTGAATCGAGACGCGAAAACCGGTCAACCCGTGATTGCGGACCATGTACTTAATGAGGTTTGTGCAGCAGGCACAGGCTCCTTTCTTGACCTGCAGGCACACCGTCTGGGCATGACGGTTGAAGACATTGGCACTCTGGCCCTTCGGGCCAACCATCCGGCCAGAATTTCCGGCAGATGCAGCGTCTTTGCCAAAAGTGATATGGTCCACCTCCTGCAGGAAGGCACGCCGAAAGCTGATATCGTTGCAGGTCTTTGCAACGCCCTTGCCCTTAATTTCATTACCAACCTGGGTAAAGGGAAACCATTTCAAAAACCGGTTCTCTTCCAGGGTGGCGTGGCTGCCAATGCAGGTGTGGTGAGGGCCTTTGAGGCGCTTTTGGGACATGGCACAGGGAGCCTCATAATCCCGGAGCATTTTCTCGTGATGGGCGCCTTTGGTTCAGCCCTTATGGCCCGTGGCCGGACCACGGGTTTGCGCCAATCCACGAATCGCCTTGTTGAAAGCATCAGGAGCGCCCTTAAGACGGCCGGACGTCGCAGTCGTACAGCCCACCTGAAACCCCTGGTCTCTCGAAAGGACTGCGAGGAAACAACGGATAGATACTACGGGATAAAACCAGGGGATTCTGTTGATCTATTTCTGGGTATTGATGTCGGGGCCGTCAGCACAAACATCGTGCTTATTGACAGACAGGGGCGACTGCTTGCCAAACAGTACTGGTATACTCAGGGGGAACCGGTTGACACGGTTCGAGCAGGCCTTGAAGAGATGGCCCGCAAGGTGGGCAATAATGTGCGCGTCTGTGGAGTGGGTGTGACGGGAAGTGGCCGATACTTTATTGGAGATTTTGTTGGGGCAGATGTGGTGATCAATGAAATCTCGGCTCAGGCACGGGCGGCCATGCACTTTGACCCTGAAGTGGATACCATTATAGAGATTGGCGGCCAGGACTCCAAATACATAAGATGTAATAATGGGCAAGTAGTGGATTTTGAGATGAACAAGGTCTGCGCGGCCGGAACAGGCTCTTTTCTGGAAGAACAGGCTGCTCGCCTTAAGGTGCCGGTCCGCAAGACCTTCAGTGATCTTGCCTTTTCCTCCGGCAGGCCGGCCGATCTTGGCGCTCGGTGCACGGTATTTATGGAATCTGATCTGATTCATCACCAACAAACGGGCGAGAACCTAAGCGATTTGACCGCAGGACTCTCATATGCCATCGCATACAACTATCTGGAAAAGGTGGTCGGCGCCAAAAAAGTGGGGAACCGTATTTTGTTCCAGGGTGGCGTGGCCGCGAATCAGAGCGTTGCGGCTGCCTTTGAGAATATCCTGGGGAAGCCTCTAGTCAGCCCGGAGCACCATAATGTCACCGGCGCCCAGGGCGCAGCATTGGCAGCTATGGGCCGCGAGCGCGGGTCCAGCCGGTTTGCAGGATTCCATCTCAAGGATCGTCCCTATGAGGTGAAGACCTTTGAATGCCAAAAATGTCCCAATCTGTGCAGTATTCATCAAATCTTTATAGATGGCACGCTCCGCTCCTACTATGGCAGCCTGTGCGGACGATACGACAAGTCCTCTGATCGCAACGCCTATACCCACCTGCCCGATCTTTTCAGGGAGCGGCAAAGTCAGCTCACGAAGGGCTTTGACGAGAAAAGAGACGTTTCAGAAGGGGCCGGAGAGAGGATCGGCATTCCCAGGGCCTTGAGCTTTTTCGATTATTTTCCCTTTTGGAGCACTTTTTTCAGTAGACTTGGCCATCCTCTGGTTCTTTCAGAAGGCACGAACAAGAGCTTAATCGAAAGAGGTCTCCCTCATGTTCCCTCGGAGACCTGTTTTCCCGTAAAGGCAGTTTACGGTCACATTGTCGATCTCATAGCAAAAGGGGCGGGCCGGATCATGCTTCCCTGCGAGATCGATCACCGAGAGGCCGGCAATCAGAAATCCCGGAGCTATAATTGCCCGTATGTTCAGTCCTTGCCCTATATGGTGAGAGCAGCCATGGGCTCAAAGGTTAACCTGCTGGCGCCAATCATCCGGTGGAGTCGTTCAAGGCGGGAGGTTGACCGTGTGCTATTGGATCTGGGTAAGTCTTTGGGCCATAGTGCTGAGACAACCGGAAAGGCCATAGGTGAAGCATGGGAATTACAGAGTGACTTTGAAAAATGGCGCAAAAACCGTGGCAAGGAGATTCTGGCTTCCATGGGACCAACGGACCGGTGCCTAGTCTTGTTGGGCAAAACCCACAATATCTTTGATCCCGGCCTGAATCTTCATCTTTCCAGGAAACTGAGACAGGCAGGACAACTTGTACTACCCTTTGATATGCTTCCCCTTGAAGAGATCGCCCTCGCCGATCAGTACGAGAATGTGGTCTGGAAGAACACCCGCGATCTTTTGAGGGCGCTCATTTGGATACGCAACGACCATCGCTTCTTTCCGGTGCTACTGACTAACTTCGGGTGCGGGCCGGATTCCTTCCTTATGAAATATATGGAGGCAGAGCTTCCTAACAAACCCTGCCTTGTACTCGAGGTGGACGACCACACAGGCGATGCAGGTATGGTGACCCGCATCGAAGCATTTCTGGACACCCTGGATAGTGCGCAAGGGACAAGGGAGCCCGTGCCCGGGCGCCTCAATCTGGTGATTAAGGCCAGGCAAAGGAGCATCGACGCTTGGAATCCTGAGACGGATGTCCTAAGGCGTCTAGAGAATCGGACCCTCTATTTTCCCTATGTATCAACTGCTTTTTGTGCAGTGGTTAAGGCTGCCTTTCAGGCCATCGGCCTTGATGCGCAAGTACTTCCTGAACCGGACGATGAGAGCGAGCGCCTGGGCAGACAGGTTACCTCCGGCAGGGAGTGTCATCCGTTCATTGTCACTTGCGGGGAGTTCGTGAAACTGACCCGTAAGCCGGACTTCGAACCTGAACGTGCTGCGATCTTGATGCAAAATTACGATGGCGCCTGCAGGTTTTCTCAATACGGGATCGGACATGCTGATCTTTTCAGACGCATGGGGTTGCCTCAAATTCCCGTCATTGCCCCCCTTACTTCCACCCGCTTTGACGAGTTTTCAGGACTCTTCGGCCTGCGATTTACCAAGCTGCTGTGGCAAGGCTGGTTGGCTGCTGAAGTGCTTGAAAGGGTTCGACTTCACGTGCGTCCTTATGAAAAAAATCCAGGAGAGACCGATCGGTTTTATTCCGACGGCATTCAGGGCATTGCCAGGGCCGTAGCCCAACCAAACGGCAGGCCTTCCGTATGGAGTTGGGAGGTCCTTTCGGCCTTGAAACGAGCAGTGAAAGCCCTTGGGACCGTGCCCGTTGACCGATCCGAGAAGCGTCCAACCATCGGCATTGTCGGGGAATTCTACACGGTGTTGAATCGCTGGGCCAACCAGGACCTTGTACAGACCCTTGAGAAACTGGGCGCTGAAGTGATGATTCATGGTCTTGCAGTCTCGAACTTTTACACCCTTTTTTCCGAGCATTATTACCACAGAGGTCGCCTGAGAGAAGGGAAGGTGGGTTCAGCTTTATACTATTTTTTACGCAACCAGTGGGTTATGTCCTGGGTCAGACAGGCACAAGCATGCCTGCCCAGCGAACTGCGTCCCTTTGGAACTCTTGACGCCAAAACCATTCTTCGTGAAACCAGACCCTTCATCTACTATGATATCGATCCGGTGCTAGCTACACTAACGACACGTGTCAGACGCTTTGCTGCTTCAGGGATCTCCGGTATCTGCAACCTTTTTGTGCTTAACTGTATGCTTGGCAATATCACGGTGCCGATCTTTAAGAACGCCCTGAGAGCCTACCAGAACATCCCGGTTCTTCACGCCGTTTATGACGGACAGGGGGGGACCAATATGATTACCCGGATTGAGGCCTTCATGCATCAGGCCAGGCTTTACCACGAACGACATGGGGGAGAGAGGAAAAGTGCCTAAAATTAGAAGTAATTGCGGACCTTCGATTTTTGCCTTTGACATTTTGACTACGTGTATTAATTTATAAGTTTATTATGCAATTGTCATACTTGATTCCAGATGGATTTTCTTTTTTGAGCCCGCCAAAGGCGGGCGTTACATAAAATCGCGGAGCGATTTTTTAACTTGAAACTGAGTCAAGATCTGACCATTCCCAACGAGTTGGGTTTACATGCCCGTGCTGCCGCCAAAGTTGCCCGGTTGGCCGAGCAGGCTCACGCCGGCGTGTTTGTCATAAAGGATGGCCAGGAAGCGGATGCCACCAGCGTACTTGATATCATAGGCCTGTATTGCCCATGTGGTACTGAGGTGACCGTGAGAATAACCGACCCGGATGATCGGGAGATATTGAGCCGCATTGCCCGATTGATTGAGGGCGGTTTTGGAGAGCTATAGAAGTGCCTGATTCTACATCAAAAAACCTGGTGGTCCAGGGTATTGGCGTATCGCCTGGCATTGCCATTGGCAAGGCCTTTCTTTTC
>JADFWI010000177.1 GCA_015222985.1 Pseudomonadota bacterium
CACATTTTGGCATCTCAGCTTCAGCCCATCTTTGACCGATGCCTCATTCGCAAACTCCTCGAAATAGCTCGCTATTCCTGCGGTTTTGCTCAATCGGATCGGCCAAATCTGAACCAAATCTAAGCGCCAACTCTGCGAACTTATTCTTGCGCGAACCCTAAGAAAAAAAAGGCTCCCCGCCACACTGCCGAAAAGCCCCGTCAATCCTGGTGGGCCGTATAGGAATCGAACCTATAACCTCCTGATTAAGAGTCAGCTGCTCTGCCTAGTTGAGCTAACGGCCCAGGTCACATCTCTTTGTTTCTTGGCGTATCTTTTAACAGTGCCCGAGAGGCATGTCAATATATTATCTCTGACATCGCCTTTCCGCTCGTTCCTCTAGTGCCCCAACCTCCGGATACGTTCTTCAACTGGCGGGTGGGTGCTGAAAAGGTTCATGAGGCTCTTTCCCGACAAGGGATTTATTATAAACATGTGGGCTGTTGCGGGCTCTGCCTTCATGGGCATCTGCCGGGAAGCCGAAGATATCTTTTGAAGGGCGCTGGTAAGCCCCCGTGGGCTTCCGGCATAAGAGGCTCCGGCCGCATCGGCCGCATACTCCCTCGACCGGGATATGGCCATCTGGATCAACATAGCCGCAATAGGGGCAAGGATAGACATGGCAATGAGGCCGATCATACCGCCACCGTCATCATCATCCCTGCTGCCAAAGCCGCCAAACAGGGCAGCCCATCGGGCCATGCTTGCCACCATCATGATCGTGCCGGCAATCGTAGCGGCAATAGATCCGATAAGGATATCCCGATGTTTTACGTGGGCCAACTCGTGGGCCAGCACGCCCTTAAGCTCGTTTTCGTCCAGGAGCCTTAAGATCCCCTGGGTAACTGCCACCACCGCATGTTGCGGATTGCGGCCCGTGGCAAAGGCGTTGGGGGATTCAGAGGGCATGATGCATATTTTGGGCATGGGAAGGCCTGCCTGCTGCGCCAGTTGTCTTACTATCCGGTGTAACCCGGGGGCCTCGGATTCGGAAACCGGCTGGGCCCGGTACATACGCAAGACGATCTTGTCTGAAAACCAGTAGCTGCCAAAATTCATGATCACTGCAAAGAAAAATGCGATGACCATACCCTGGTGTCCGCCCAGATATCGCCCAATGATCATGATCAAGGCGGTCAACGCCCCCAAAAGAAGGCCGGTCTTTATTGAATTACCCATGATTCCTCCTGTTAAATCAAAAACCTTTGTTTTATTAGTTTCATTTGTTTTTGAAAACGACTCTGCCGTCTTCCTCGACTGCCAGGACCCGAGCCCCTTCACCAAAGCTCCCCCGCAGTATCTCCATGGCCAGTGGATTTTCGACGTGTTTTTGTATGGCACGCTTCAAGGGGCGAGCCCCGTACGTTGGATCAAAACCCTCCCGGGCCAAAAGACTTCTGGCCGCATCTGAAAGTTCGAGCGTGATGTGTTGGTCTTCAAGCCGCCTCCTCACCCGCTCCAGTTGAATATCCACAATGACGGTAAGCTGCTCGGATGTCAAGCTGTGGAAGATAATGATATCATCTATCCGGTTTAGAAACTCCGGCTTGAAACTGGCCCGCAAAGCCTCCACAATGCGCTTTTCCATCTCGTCGCGATCATTTGCGCCAAGATCCTGGATCCAATGACTTCCCACATTGGAGGTCATGATGATAATGGTGTTCTTAAAATCAACGGTTCGACCATGACCGTCAGTCATGCGGCCATCATCAAGGATCTGCAAAAGCACATTAAAGACCTCGGGATGGGCCTTTTCGATCTCGTCAAAGAGTACGACGGAATACGGCCTACGCCTCACCGACTCGGTTAGATATCCCCCCTCCTCGTAGCCCACATACCCGGGAGGAGCGCCAATGAGTCTTGAGACGGAGTGTCTTTCCATATACTCAGACATGTCAACGCGAATCATGGCCTGCTCGTCGTCAAAGATAAACTCTGCAAGGGCCTTGGCAAGTTCGGTCTTACCCACGCCAGTAGGTCCCATGAAGATAAAGGAACCGATAGGCCGATTGTGGTCCTGCAAACCGGACCGTGCCCGTCGCACTGCATTGGACACAGCCACGATCGGCTCATTCTGGCCCACCACCCGCTTTGAGAGCCGCTCTTCCATGTGGATGAGCTTTTCCCGCTCACCTTCCATCATCCTGGAAACCGGTATTCCCGTCCATCTGCAGACCACTTCAGCCACATCTTCTGCATCGACCTCCTCCTTGAGCATCTTACGCCCTGTCTGAAGTTCGGAAAGCCTTTTCTTCGCCTCCTCCAGCCGTTTCTCCAATTCGGTGGCCACGCCGTATCTGAGTTCTGCAGCCCGGGCGAGATTGCCGTGGCGTTCGGCCTGCTGCTCCTCAATGCCCGTGCGCTCAAGCTCTTCCTTGACCTTTCGAATGGTCTGGATGGCGTCTTTTTCATTTTGCCAGTGGGCCTTCATCTCGCCGATCTTTTCTTTCATGACCGAAATATCTTTCTCCAGTTTGGCCAGTCGCTCTTTTGAGGCGTCATCGGTCTCTTTCCTCAGGGCCTCACGTTCGATTTCAGACTGAATGATCTTGCGCTCCACCTCGTCGATCTCGGCCGGCATGCTGTCGATCTCAATACGAAGCCCGGAGGCAGATTCATCAATCAAGTCGATGGCCTTGTCCGGCAAGAACCGATCCGATATGTAACGATGAGAGAGAGTCGCTGCCGCCACGATGGCAGAATCCTTGATCCGCACGCCGTGATGGACCTCGTATTTTTCTTTCAATCCCCGCAAGATGGAGATGGTGTCTTCCACAGTAGGTTCCTGAACAAGCACGGGCTGGAAACGCCGCTCCAGGGCTGCATCCTTTTCCACATATTTTCGGTATTCGTTTATTGTCGTGGCCCCTACGCACCGAAGGGTGCCTCGGGCCAGGGCAGGTTTCAGCATGTTCGACGCATCCACCGAACCCTCAGCCGCCCCTGCCCCTACCATGGTGTGAAGCTCGTCAATGAACACGATGACTTCGCCTTCGGCCGCCTCCACCTCCTTTAAGACCGCTTTCAACCTGTCTTCGAATTCGCCACGGTATTTCGCCCCTGCCACCAGCGTACCCATGTCAAGGGCAACCAATCGCCGGTTCTTAAGGGTTTCAGGCACATCCCCGTTGACGATACGCTGGGCCAGTCCCTCCACAATAGCCGTCTTGCCAACACCGGGCTCCCCGATAAGGACCGGGTTGTTCTTAGTACGCCGGGAAAGAACCTGAATCACACGACGGATCTCTTCATCTCGGCCAATGACCGGGTCGATCTTGCCAAGCCGCGCGAGATCGGTCAGATCCCTGCCAAATCTTTGCAGGGCTTGATATTTTTCCTCCGGATTAGGATCAGTGATTCGCTGGGTGCCCCGAATATCCACGAGAACCTTCAGGATCGTCTCGCGAACCACGCCTGCATGGGCCAGGATACGGCCTGCGTCTGTTTGTTTCTGGTCAGTTATGGCAACAAGGATGTGTTCTATGCTCACATACTGGTCCTTCAGCTTGGCTGCTTCGGCAAATGCAGCATCAAGGACTTTCTTTGTCGCCGGAGAGATATGGACCTCTCCCATGCCGGCCCCGCTCACCTTGGGCCTTTTCTCTAGAACCTGAGAAATCTCCTGTAAGACTGCTTCAGGGGATGCACCCAGTTTCTGGAGAATGGCGCGGCTAATCCCCTCGGGTTGCTCCAGCATGACCTTCAACAGATGCTCTGGCTCTATCTGCTGATGCCCAAGCTGACCGGCCAGGGACTGGGCGCCTTGAATGAGTTCCTGAGATTTTATGGTAAATTTATCAAAACGCATTTCTGTCTCCTTTGTGTGTTCCAACCAATCGGAGCAAAAGCATCCGGTTCTTAAGGGTTTTTTCAAAAAATAAGCATTGGGGATGTATTGTCAAACGTCACTTCCCGCTTTGGCGGACTGCATTTCTATTCGGCCAAGCCTGCCCCGTTTAATGCGAAGCCAATTTAGCTGGGGTGGGGCGAATAGAATGTCTGTGTCCGTCTGCGTGGGTCCTCGGTTAGTTCATAACAGTTTCAAACAGAACCCGTTTTTTTCTGGACATCAGGGTAAAATTTGATATTAAATTAGAATTGTTGTTAATTGATAGTAAGATTTTCAGGAATTCACTAAGGAGGAAAGAATATGAGAAAACTGTCCGTTCTTGTTACGCTGTGTTTGTTCCTGTTACCTGCAATAGCCGGAGCAGCGGACTACAGAGCCTGGCTCCCTCTGCTTCCCCGAACCTTGGGCGGTATGGCTCCATCAGGAGACCCTGACGGTATGAACATGGACATGGGCGGTCAGAAGTGGTCGTCTCTCAACCAGGAATACACATCACGTGATGGAAAAAAGACTGCTCAGTTGTCTATAGTGGGCGGTGCGATGGCCCCGCAAGTGCAAGGCTTCCAGGGCATGGCCGCAATGAACATGAACATGGAAACGGGTGACCAGCTTATCAAAACCGTGAACGTATCCGGGCACAAGAGCATGTTGACTCTGGACAAAAAGGACAAAACAGGGACTATTATGATCCCTGTGAAAAAAGACATGGTCGTTGTGTTAACGGTTGATCCTGCCACAAAGGCGTCAGATCTCACGGGGCTTGCCCAACAACTCCCGCTATCCCGATTCGCTTACAGTGGCAGGTAAGTCATTAGTATGAACGCTTGTCCGTACGCTGTTGATTAAAACGTCAAGACCTTGTCGGCATCCATAGCCAACTCGTACAGATCATCCATCCAGCCAATGGGACAGGTGCTTGATCCCTCCAGACCGTGGGATTTCATGCAAACCCCTCAGACGTAGAAATCTCCCTCAAACTGGTCGATTTGCTCCATAACATTGAATTCTTCGGTTCCGCACTTTTCAAAAAGGACACCTTTGCCCAGCATAAACACGCTGACTTCATCACCCTTTTTCACCCCCACGTTGGCTAACCTCATGGCATTGTACATGGTTTCGCCATCATCCGTGCTAATGACTAACAGGATTTTCATGCCATAACCTCCTATTCCAGCCTCTTGTGGGCCAATCGTTTTTCATTCCCACACAGGACAATGAATCAAATGCCTTCCATTAACCCCAGAAACTCCTTTGGATTATCTTCGGTTAGCCTTTTTATCTCTTGCTCTGTGAATTCCACCCTGCACCAGGAAATCTTTTTCGAGTACTCCAAAAACCACTTCAAGTACGCTGAGTCGGCAGGCAGGAGTCTTCTCAGCACCTTATGGACAAACCTGTGCATTGGATTCTTCACGTTCAGAAAAAAACACTTGCGGAATTCCAAAGGGACACAATCCAGGCTGAAGATATGGCAATGACAGTTAACCTTCATCACAATTTTTCATTTGGAATTCGTCCGTTTGGTGAAGCAATAAAGGAGTGGCCCAAACCTGGCAGCCCAAAATCAAAGGAGGGACATGGCGTTTTCTTGCATCCGTTCAAAATCCTTTTCGGTCAGGCCTGCGCCAAGGGCAACCAGTCTTGCCCGTTGCTCATTTAGAA